>NZ_JAMPRR010000020.1:0-24896 GCF_028483405.1 Providencia sp. PROV076
AATTTTTCCTTTAAAGAAACGGGTAGGAATTAAACTCAACAGGAAATATCTCGACTTTTAGTCGCTTGTTATTTGTCGCAATATCTCGAACGTAGTTCTTGCTTAATTTATATGTGCTTTATACAGGGTCTAAGGGCAAGCGAATGCAACGGGCTTATATGAAGCATTCTGTTCACAAAAGGAACCTCTATTTAAACCGATTTCATCCCAACGAGCAAAACACAGTTCACTGGAGCGAATGAAGGCTAAACTAATAAGGTGAGTTTAACGACAAGGCTAGTTAAAGGTCTTCCCTTATAATCATCAATGCGTTGTAAAAACTCAGATAGGCGTTTAAGCTCTAATGCCGCTCTATGTACTCGTTTACCTGTGGCTACTGCGCCAGCCATATCTTGCGCGGGGTTATAGTCGATTAAACCGCTTTGTACCGCATAACGCATTATGGCTGTCACACGTTGTTGTAAACGTGCCGCCACATCAAGACGTCCAGACATTTTTACGGCTTTAATGAGTTCGAGGAGATCGCGGGTTTTCAATTCGGCAATATTACATTTACCAATAGCAGCAAAGATATTGTCTTCAAGGCTTTTGAGCACTCTATGGCTATGGCCTTCTGACCACTTCTTTGCATTTTTCTCTGGGATCAATACCATTTGCTATTAACTTTCTACCCGCATCTCTTTTCTTTCTGTCTTCTGCACATAAAATATCAAGGTAAACACCAATAATTAAACCAACAGTAGGTACTTGATGTGGGTTGACCTTAGTATACTTGGGAAGACTGAAAAGTGGGAAAAAGCCTTATAAAACTGGGATTTTAGATACAAAAAAAGACGTCGGTTGACGTCTCTTGATGTTCTTATGGTGCGAAGGCCGGACTCGCTTTTTGTATGCAATGCATTGTTTTTATTTGATATAAATTTATAGATAAACTTTTGTATACTTAAATGTATACTTAGTGGATTGAGGTTTGAAAACTGAGTTAATTAGCACCATCCACCCTCTTACATAAGCTGTTGCCATAATAGCACCTTTATCATTTTTATTGGATATTATTAAAATACTCCCCCTACTCTTATCTATTGTAATCCTTAGTAATTGTTAAAAATAACTTGTCAATAGCTTAACACTGGTCAACAATAACATTTAACTTAAGTTCAATTTCGTTTAGGGACAGGCATGGCTATAGGATATTTTTTACGAGTTGGCGATAAAACAACATGTGGCGGTCAGATTTTAACTGGAGATAATACTTTTATATTCCATGGAAGATCTGCTGCACGTCAGGGCGATCTGGTTACCTGTGGCAAGCATTCAGGAACATACAGCATACTGGGTGGCGTTAGCAATGTATGGGGTAATGGTCGAATGATGGCAGGAACACTAGATAGCTTTAGCTCCTGTCCGTGTAAAGCAAGACTGATAAACTCCATCACAGATTGCTACAGTAAAGAAGATGAACCGATGTCTCGCGCATATAACCCTGTAGCTCCCGAGACTCCTACTCAGCAGCCAATTAGTCAACCAAGTAATCATTACGCTCCTCCTATTATTGCCAATGACAGCAACAAAATTAGAATTGATGCGCAACACCTAATTGATTGTGCTGATGAGCTTTGTGAAAAACATCTTTACTATCCTGATATAAAAAATGCCTTCCAAAGCCAAGTAGAAGCTTTTGCTTATCTTATTGTTGATCAAGTTGAATCTGGCCAAAAAAGTTATGAACAAGGTTCTGCCGAGTTAAAACAGGAAGAGAAAAGCTTACTGGAACAATCACTAAACTGGTTAACTAATGGTCTTTCAATTTTTGGTGGTGCAGGCATGGTGTGGGCTGGTGGTGCATTATGTGGAACAGGGCTTGGCTGTATTATCGGAGCTCCTTTAATTGCACATGGCGCTAATGGTATTTACGAGGGTGTAGAAGGTTTAGTAGAAGGACGAGACGATATTGATGGGCCACTAAGAAAAGGTTATCAAATAGCTGCTAAAGAGCTTGGCTTTAATGAGTCTGTTGGAAATCTTACTTATGACCTTATAGATTTAGGAATATCTGTGCATGGTAAACTAAAACTCGTCCCAAAACTAAATGAATTTGGTGATCCAAAGAAAAATCTATTTATTAAAGAGTACGCGCGACAAGATTTAGAAAAAGCATACAAACAAATGAGTGATAAACTTTTAAGTATTGAAATACTTAGTGATACTATCAATTTATTCAAAATAAAAGATGACATTCAGAATGCTTTTCTTCTAGACCAAGACTCTAATAATGTGATGATGGTTGTTGCTGAACCACAAAGCATTACTAATGTAAAAGATATTGTTGAGAACTGTGAACTTTACATTGTGATTTCAAACAATGATGAAAACAATTCTTACTACAAATGTACTGATGATAAAGGGAATGAGCAGAAGTATCACACTAATGGGGATATTATGAAATGATCCCCTATATTGCTTACTATTTTTTTGCTTTATTAGGGGTAATAGCCTATTTTGAAATAAAAAAACGCTATACCACGAATTACCATTATTCAAAGCGATTAATTCTTGCAAGACGGCTCTTAATCATTTCTGATTATATTATTGCAGCTTATGGTATTTACTTAGCCTCAGAATTAAAAGAAGATACATTATTCAATTGGTGCATACTCGTTTCAGCTGTAATCATTTTATTATTTTATTTAAAAATGATATGGGCATTAGAGTCTTTAGGACGGCGTTAATATAGGGTAGAGCCCTAGTCTCTACCCACATTATACCCTCCCTAAACACTCAATGTAGCTTCATTTGCCAATATACTCATACATCTTTTCCGTCATTACCCACAGCGCCTTATTCAATTTGATATCACCATCAATGCCATTCACCGAACGTGTACGAGCTCGCTTGCCTTTAGCGTTCCAACCAGACAATCCTCCCTTGATTAAATTCTCCTGCAAACGTTGGTATACCGTCCAAAGATCATCTTTCTTGTCTTCCCAGCGACGCGGCTGTAATACTTGTTCTTCCGTAATAGGCTGATGTTCCTCACCAAAGCGATATATCAACGCCGCTTGTGCCAAGGCTTGCTGTGCTGGTGGCGGTAACAATAATGACTGCATCTGTTCGCGCTTTTCAGCCACCGTATCAAACGTTTCCAATACCTCATAAGCCCCTTCAATCACCCTGCCTACCACATCGCCTTTATGTGGCACACGCACTTCACCAAAGGTATCGCCACACACTAAACCATTTTGACATACAGCTCTAAATAACCCCGGTAACATTTGATAGCTACTTGATCCATCATGGCTATTGAGCAAAATAATTTCAGGCACTTGTACGCCCGTAATTTGGTCATGTCGCCGCAGCCTCAACATATGCTTGGTGTGCTCTCGACGACTCGCATCACGTACACGAGTCTGGCACGCAAAGAACGGGTAGAAGCCTTCCTTTTGAAGACTATCTAATAAGGTAATGGTTGGGATGTAAGTGTATCGCTCACTTCTGGATTCGTGTTTTTCTTCAGAGAAAACACTCGGTACAATACGGAATAATTCTTCAATCGTTAATGGGCGGTCACGACGAATGCTATTCGCCGCGCCAAAACGGGAAGCTAAACGAGTCATAATGAATTTCCTTGAAAATAAAGTAGATAGATAAAACTGAAAGAATGAATTAAGAAAGGCGTTAATCGATAAGATGGAAAATGGCTGAACGTTCAGGATGTTGAATGGCGTACTCTCGAAGTTGATAGAAACGCTCGACCAATACTTCACTTTCCGTTCTAAATGACCACTGGCTATACAGCATCAGACAAACTGCCACACCCGCCGCTTCAGGACTCAGACTCGCTTCATTGCCATTATGCATATTGAATAGCATGAGTTTTTCAGGGGCTAAATCTGGGTAAATAAATGCACCGCCGTTGGGTAACGTGCAGTATTCCCAATAGCCGCCAGTGTATTCATCACAGAACTGACCCATGATAGTGAAAATCACCACTTCAAACGTGGTGAAGCTTTTAACGGTGCCAAAGTGGGTTTGCCAGAAATTTGGCCTAGCTGAAAGTGGAACGACATTAGCGAGAATAAATGAGTTTGGTTCTAGCGCAGAAGCAGAATAAGAGGAAGACATATGATTTCTCCTGTTAATAAATTAATAACGGGTAATAAAAATGATGAGTGAACAGGACTACAAACCACCTGTTTGACTACCGATACCTAAGAAGTGTCATGACGACAGTAAACAAAAAGGCCTGCTGATAAGCAGCAGGCCTTAGTGGTAAGAATTGACATGATCACATTAGGGATTGAAATCAAATGTCCAAATGCCTTGGTTGGTATCCACGGCGACCTCGATGACATTGCACGGTACTCCTGGGCTTTTACCCGTAAATAGACGTGTGTAGGTATTACCAAAATTCAGCCTAATGGGCTTCCAAGGACGGTATTCCGCATCCTTACAATTTCCGCGATTAACTAAAATTTTTTTGATGACCACGCTATCAACGTTTGAGGTGATATAGATTTTACTGTATGAACGCCCGGCATTGCTGGGCCCTTCACTGAGTCGAATAGGCGCCTTTTCTGCATAGGCGAAACTCGTCATCAACCCCAGTGAAAGTGCAAAAATGAGTTTTTTCATAATGAGTATCCTTATGATGGAATGAGCGTAAAAATCACGGATATGTCGGACTTGAGCTCGAATAAGGGGACATCTCCCACTCGATTAATGCTGTCACGGTTTTTACTATCCAGTGGCTTCAGTGAGTTAGGTCTCTTATCGTTGAGCCCAAAGGGTACTTAGAGGATAAATTGAGTCCAGCAGCCGTTATCCCCGATTTCAGGGATAACGCTTGCGGCCCCCTTTAAGGTAAAGGTCACGGGCTGGCCGCCGTCAGCGGAGACGGTGACCTGTTTTTCATGACGTAAATTATCCCAAGCGACTTCGACGTGACTTGAGCCGGCTCTGCTTGCGCTGTCACTGATTTGATATACCTCCTTTCCGTCAAATTTCATTTCCAAATATTGCCCCGTATCCATACGGGTTTGATGACCATTGCTATCCGTAAACATAATTTGAATGGGTTTATCCCCTTTGTCTTCACAAGACAGATAAAGCTGAGATTTGCCCTGACCCTGAATGACAAACTCAGTCACGCCTTGCGTTTTGTTACTCGTCCAAGTGTGTGAGTTACCAAAAGCGTGAGTGAATGTGGGTGTTAAAGCTGAAATAAAAAGTGCAGAAACAATAAGTTTTGTTTTCATGATATTTTCCAGTTAGTGATTTTGCCTATTCAGGTAAAAGGCTCTAAGACTTCATTAATACGAACAAAAAGTGAGTACTCAACAAACAACTGATGGTTCTCAATTCTTAATAACGTGACAAACCCTGCGATTTATCGCATTGATTTTTATTAATAAATTTAATTCATTGATACCTCTAAGAGATTGTATCGCCATCATTTCGATGTAGATAATGAAAAAAACCGATCGGTTCGATCGACAAATTCGATCATGACAACGTAAAATCGTTTATCGATGGCCCAATATGACAGTCATTTCATTGAATTAACTAAAGAAAAATGACCAAACAGTGCGCGCTGCTTGAGCGATATGATGAGTTGTTGATTTGAGGGCGTGCCGAGCGATTTGGGGAAGTGGTGCGAAATCAATCACGCGCTCAATGATATCTACGACCGTATCACCGAAAGAGCTACGCGCATGATTGATAACCGTTGTGGTCTGATAGGTATTTTGTAGATGTGGGATTAAGGGACTACGTGCCTGCTTTGGGAGATGAGTAATAATCGCCTCCACCAATTGGGGAAGGTGATATCGGCCTTTAACAGATATCGGAATAATGGTGTCTACAGAGATATGCATTTGTTTGGCGATAGCATGTCGTTTCAATGTGATATGAGCTTGCTGTTGTTTTGAAGGCTGTGCGGATGCCCAGTGCCACTGCTCTACAGGCTCTATCTTATCAACTTGATTCAAAATCCAAATAATAGCCGGTAGCTCTCCGTCATGCTCCATGAATACTGTTTGATAAAACTGCTCTTCAATAGAAAATGCGCGATCATCGGCTTTCAGAACCCAAAGCACCATATCGAGTTTAGGTATCCACTCACGATAGAGTTCACGATATTCCTCGTCACGCGCTTGGCTTTCCCCCACTCCAGGCAAATCAACTAACGTTAATGTATGCCGTCCAAAGCGTAATTTGATCTGTTGGGGCTGCCGAGTACAAGCTTCAACAGCACTGACATCACAAACTTGACTGCGAAATAAGGCATTACACAGACTGGATTTCCCGACACCAGTCTTGCCCAAGATGCCAATTACAGGTTGATAGATAACAAGCTGATTGAGCTCTTTTAATAAGGTTTGACGCAGTGAACGAGGGTAGCGTCGGAGATGACGGCGAATAAGGGAATAGCCCGATAATTTTTTCATATTAACCTCAAAATAAATCCACCATCACAATTGATGGCGGGTGGTTTATTGAGATATCAAGGATGAGATATCACTAAAATGATATATATCTGAAAAAATTTTAAATTAGCTATTTAATATAAAATAGAAAGACTATCCTTTTTTATCATACTCACGCTCTATCAAGGCATTGACGACTTCCTTTTTTGACATCAAATTAAATCGTTTTTTAAGCGCTTCTAACTTTGGAATATTTTCCTTTTTGATATCAAAATGCACATCAACATAACCTTCTTTATTTTTTCTATTTTTCCAAGAAGAGAGTGCACTCGCCATTTTCATTTTTAAATTTTCAGCGGCAAAAACGCCTGTATTTGGTGATAGGTATAGGTAGTCAAAAAAAGCGATTAAAATTGCTTTCCTATTAATATTATACTTTTCACCTAAGCGAAATATAAACTCTGCTCTATCACTATTCATGACAACAGCTAACGTATTCATACCTAAGCGTTGTAAATAGTTATAACAATAATTTATTTCACCCAAGTCATTCATACTCAGAAGCCAACTAGAAACTAAATTATTTTCTAAAATCATGCACTTTTCATGATATTTATTTAGTTTTCCTTCATTCTCACGCCGTCCACTTCGCTGATTTCTTGGCTCAGTGAATTTATCAAACCAAGCAATGATAGAATAATAAATAGAGCCAGATTGAAGATTAAGATAGTTATCCTTCTCTATGCTGAGCAAATCATCAAATTCAGTATCATCAATTAATAACATTAATAATACTAAAAAACATGCTCGCTCATCACTTTTTAACCATTCAAATGCACTTTCTCGAATGCCGTGATTATGATAATTATTTAACATTCTATCAATGAATTTATTTATATCACCATCATGATATGTAAATTTATTTATCGAGTTTTCTATTTGTTTTTTTATATTACTAATATCATTGTAATTCAAATCTGAAATATAAGCTCGCCAATTTCTATAACTCTGTAAGCGATGAATATAATAAATTAATTCCCTTTTATTACTATTCAATAAGACATCATACTCAGAACGTGTCTTCTTACTGAATTCCGTTGAGTAATCATTATAATTAAAAGCCATCTCTCCTCCAGTAAATCACGCCGTGATAATGACAAGATACTACCATTAAAACCTCATGATTTATACTTGTTTTTCACATCAAATTTCCATGATTTATTCATGACTAATTTTGATAAAAACAAGATAAATTCCAGGTACTCAATCACAAAAGATGCTTTTTATGGAAGAAAACAATTCTAATGTAGTACCTACTTGTCATCAAGGAGCGCTTAGTCAAAGTCTGAACATTCAAAGCACTCAAATCCTAGACAAGTTAACCCATGCTTTCCCTCTCCATTTTTTAGTTAAAATATTTCATTAAGGTTAATTAGTATTATTTAATAAAGAAGGTTATTTAATATGATAAAGATCATAATTGATTAATCCACTCCCCAAAATAGTATTGAGTTCAATCTGGCTATTCATTCTCAGTCATTACTATGAATAACTGTAGTTAGATTCATGAAAGGTGAGTCGAGTATCCACTCTTCCATATCAATGGGATTAAAATAAGCCAGAAGAAATATTTGAATCAGTACCTACTGATTTTTAAGTTTTCACTGATTAAATGAAACTTCTTAGCAATTCATGATTGATGATAATTTCCCGCGTAGAACCATAATGATTTATTTCATTCAAAATTTAAAACATACCGTTATCCCATGAGAAACATTAATCACTGAGGATAACCATTATGAAAAGCACAATTAATTTTAATCACAAACCAGACTATTTATTACAACATGATTTATTTAATCATCAAGATGATCTATTTGAATATTATTCAAAACTCCTTATGTTGCGTATCGACTTTGCTTATCGTAAAAACAGTGAATCATTTAAATATGCCGATATTCATCAAATCACTTCGGATATGACATTGTTAATTGAACAAGTAAAAGATATTTATAGCATTGTAGGTTTTGCATGGGTATTAGAATATGGTGAAAAACATCGCTTTCATATTCACGCAGCATTTTACATTAATGGTCAACATCATCAGAAGGTATGGAGTTTTTGGAAAGATATTCGCGATATATGGGACGAAGTTACTGAAGGTGAAGGTTATGCGCACCACTGTGAACCTAAACCATATTATCCAGTTCCTGGTGAACGTGTCATTGAATATTCCGACGAGGATGGTCGTAGTGATATGAAATATATATTAAGTTATTTAGGAAAAGACAGCCAGCGTACAGAACGCCGTATTTATCAGCTCAGCGATATTCCGACTGCAAAAAAAATTGGAAGAAAACGAAATAAAAAATAGGTGAATGAAAACTGGCATCATAATTTCATCCCCCCTAACTCAGGGGGGAATTCTTCATACATGGGAAACAGTCATTAAGCTCGATCTAATCTTTCATGCTGAATCAAAAATAACGCCAGTCAGTTATTGTTTGAAGGATTCCCGCAACTCCCATTATACCTTTTCGAATCCTTCTCCTTTTCAATTATCGGAGAAACAAACAATGGCTATTCAAACAACTGGCACCCCACTACTGAACGACCAATTCATTGACATGAAATTTATCACAGCACTAACGGGGTTAACGGATAAGTGGTTTTATAAGCTGATCCAAGATGGCGAGTTTCCCAAACCGATTAAGTTAGGACGGAGTTCTCGCTGGTTGAAGAGTGAGATTGAAAACTGGTTGCAGGAGCGTATTGCCAAATCCAGAGCCTAGCCGTTACATCACTACCCTTCCCGTACCAATTGTAACATTTAAATCACACCAGAAATTCAACCATTAAAACGTATCATGCCCGTCATGAGGCATTACTACGCCATTACCAACACTGGCTGGATGGCTTTACCAAACTCGCAGTTTGTCAGGGAATGTGTCATCCCTTTATTAAGAATAGCCACCAGCTGATGGTGGCTGATATACGCTTTCTTGATAACGGCAGCACATCCCGCTGTCGTTCCTGCATGCCTGTACTGCTTAATTCACGGTAAAATGCTCCCTGAGCCATTATCTGTACATTCTGATATGGATGTCAGCCTGGAGGTTGATAACCACTTACTAGGTCACTACCCAATGCTGGAGGGTATCCTGCTCAGAGACTGCATACGACTTGTGCAACATTCGTTTGCCAACAAACTGGTTAGTCTATTTAACCAGTTCAATAACCCTGAGCTACGTCTCAAACTAATGTGGCAGTGCTGGTATGATTCGATGCTGGGTTTACTTTCGCTATTATAACTTAACCCGATTACATACCGCGAATAATTGCCTCTCGTCAGTAGAGTACGAAAGCACCTTCAGAAAAGTGTCCTAATTTTGTTGAAAAAAATAAATCATCCCCATTTGATCTTGGGCTTATCCTTTCATGTGTTACAATCTCTTGAATAATTTTTAAGGGATTATAGATTATGACTGACCGTTGATTTTCTGTGGAAGATATTACTGTGTACCTTGACCTTGGTATAAACAAAGATACTATCTATGCATGGCGTGAGAGGAAAGGATTACCAGCACATAGGATCAGCCTATTTTGGAGCTTTAAAACTAAAAAAGTCAATAAATGAGCTATAGGTGGCAATGCTGCAGAATTTACGGAGAAGAGTGATAATGAATAATATTAATGAAAAGCTTTCGCTCACTCTAAGACCTGCATTGATTCATGAAAGTAGAGTCATAGCTGAGCAATATATTCGATTGAAAGATTGGGATTTAGTTCGTGAAGAAGTGTTAGCAAATAACCTTTTGCAGGCTCGAACAGAAAGCACATCTAAAACAGTATATGGTGAAGTTTCTAAACGCTTGAAAAATTTATCTGATAATGAATTAGCGTTGATGACTAAGTCTGATGCCGATGTTAAACATCTCGTTTGGTTAGCTATTTGCCGCCAGTATCCGTTCACGTATCAATTTGCAATTGAAGTACTCTCAGAACGGTATAGCAATAGCCATTTTCAACTTTATCCTGAAGACTATGCCTCATTTTTAAACGCTAAAGCCGAGTGGCATAGCAACTTAGATAAAATCACCCAACAGTCTAGATATAAAGCTCAGCAAATTATGTTCAAGATGCTCACTGAATGTGGCTTAGTAGATGAAAGTAAGGTGATGATACACCAACAAATCTCAAAGGAACTCGAGACGTTGATTAAACAAAGTAACTCTGACTACCTTCGAATTTATCCGGGAGACTATAGCTAAATGTCAGGCAAGTTTAATAGTGTGCTAACTAAGGATAATCTTCCAGATGCATACACACACTTAACAGATGTGCTATCTAGCTCTTCATTCATCAAAATGGAAGGATTAAATGGAGATATTCCTTTTCATATTTGTCCTTTTGAACCGTCGCTTCAGAGTGAGATCAATATACTGGTCAAACAAGTTAAGAATTACTTGAGGGATGCTCAAGTAATGGTCCTTGAAATAAATCTCTACGATCTTGTTATTGATATCTCGAAAAAAGAGGGAGATTGGGAGTGGTTGATTGATAATGAATCAACAATGTCTAAAGATGAGCTAAAGGAAGAGCTTCAAGGCATTATCGACACTAAGACCGTTTTGATCCCCACGATTGTCGATCGAATGACAGAATATAATTTTGACATTCTAATGATTACAGGTGTTGGTGAGGTATTCCCATATATTCGCTCTAGTAGTTTATTGGAAAACTTACAGATTAAAGCAAAAGACAAACCAACGCTGTTGTTTTTTCCTGGCAAGTATAAGCATTCTCTTGAAAAAGGCTCTTCTCTAATCCTTTTTGGCACCTTAGAAGATGACAAGTATTACCGTGCATTCAATATCCTTGATAGGGCAAGTTAAAGGAAGTTGTAAAAAATGAATATGAAGTTAGAAGAACTATTTAAGAAAAAAGTCGACCGCCCTATTGAAGGTGTAATCAAGGCTGATGATGATGTTGCTCTGTACGTCGAATTAGATGAATACATTATTACCGATGAAGTAGCTAAGCGGCTAGATATTTTCTTAGATGCCTACCTTAACTATCAAGGTGCTAACGGCGTATGGGTATCTGGTTTTTTTGGTTCGGGTAAATCTCACCTTCTAAAAATGCTTGCATTATTGCTTGAGAATAATCCAATTGACGGAGTGACTCCATTAGAGCTTTTTTTAGAGAAAAGCCCCCTAAATGAAGGTGGCATATTTGCCAATGATTTCAAGCGTGCGGTCAATATACCATCTGAAAGTATTCTCTTTAATATTGATCAAAAAGCCGATGTTATCAGCAAAACAGAGTTGGATGCTCTAATCGCTGTATTTGTAAAAGTGTTCGATGAACATTGTGGTTTTTATGGTAAGCAAGCTTACATTGCACAATTCGAGCGAGAGCTAAAAGAGGATGGTCTTTTAGAACAATTCAAGAGCAAATTTGAATTTATCAGCGGTAAAAGCTGGGAGCATGGCCGCGCACGTGCAAAAAGAATGGCTGGTGCTGTTGATGAGGCCTACAACGCAATTACAGAGCAACAAGTTTCAGGTATTTTAGATAAATACCGCTCAGATTATCGCCTTTCGATCGAAGATTTTGCTGACCAAGTTAAGAGTTACATATCAGAGCAAGAGGAAGGATTCAGACTTAACTTCTTTGTTGATGAAGTAGGACAGTATGTAGCTGGCAACATTAAATTGATGACAAACTTGCAAACTGTTGCTGAGAGCCTGGCTACAAAATGTAATGGTCAAGCTTGGGTCATAGTGACAGCTCAAGAGGATATGTCATCGGTTATCGGTGAAGTTGACCAACAAAGTGAAAATGACTTTTCAAAGATTCAAGCTCGCTTCAAAAACAGAATGAAACTGACTAGTCAGGACGTAGCAGAAGTCATTCAACGACGTTTATTAGAAAAAAAAGAAGAGTTTATTCCTACTCTGTCAGATCTATACCATGAACAAGAAAATAGCTTTAAGACTCTATTTGATTTTGCAGATGGCTCCCAGTCTTATAAGAACTTCAAAGACAAAGATCATTTCATTCAAAGCTATCCGTTTATTCCGTACCAATTTGGTCTGTTCCAGTCTGCAATTCAAAACCTATCGAAGTATGGTGCTTTTGAAGGTAAACATAGCTCGGTAGGTGAGCGTTCGATGCTGGGCGTGTTCCAACAGGTTGCCATTGCGATAAAAGATCACAAACTAGGTGAACTAGCAACCTTTGACCTTATGTTTGAAGGTATTCGAACAGCATTGAAGACAGCAAACCAGCAAGCCATATTGAGAGCTGAGCTAAACTTAGACAACCAATTTGCTATCCGTCTATTGAAAGCACTGTTCCTCGTTAAGTATGTCAAAGAGTTTAAGCCGACACTACGAAACCTATGCGTGTTAATGCATGATAGTTTCTCGCGCAATATTCCGTCACTCAAGCTTGAAGTAGAGGAAGCATTAAACCTTCTTGAAAAGGAAACCTACATTCAGCGTAATGGGGATTTTTTTGAGTACCTGACGGATGAAGAACAAGATATAGAGAAAGCGATTAAAGACACAGAAATTGACTCTGATGTGATTGCTTCGCAACTAGATAAACTCATTTATGACGGTGTTTTGAAAAATCGCAAAATTCGCTGGGAAGAAAACAACCAAGACTATCCTTTTAGCCGAAAGCTAGACGACAAATTATCAGGTCGAGAAAGCGAATTAGCAATTAACGTTATCACATCTTTTCATGACTACCGTGAAGCGCTTGAGAAGCATAAGTCAGATACGCTATTCAATCATGAATTGAGAGTCGTATTGCCTGAAAGCGCAAGGCTGGTTAGCGACTTAGTGCTCTACAAGCAAACTGAGAAATATGTTGCTCATGAAACGAAAGCAACTCAGCAAGATAATATCAAGCGTATTCTCACAGAGAAAGGGCTACAGAATGTTGAGCGCTACAATCAACTTAAAGCACTAACTTCAAAACTTGTGGGCTCAGCGACTTATTTTGTTGCGGGTAAAGAGGTAGAGCTATCTGGTGAAGATGGCCAAGGCAAGATTATTCGAGCGTTTGGTGAGCTTATCAAATATACCTATCCTAATCTTAAAATGTTACGTGATATTTCATATCGTGAAACTGATATTCCCGACATTATTAAGAAAGCAGATCAAGGACTATTGGGTCATGACACTCAACTGCCAGAACCACAACAAGAAATGTTCTCGTATATTCAAAGAAACAGTCGTGGTGGAGTAAGAACAACAGTTAAGTCTGTTTTGGATAAGTTTGAAAGCAAGCCTTATGGTTGGTCTTATGCAGCTGTATTGTGCAACTTAGCGTATCTTTGTGCTAACAGTAAGGTTGAGGTTCGCGAAGCAACGAATTTGCTCGATGACGCGGAGCTATCACGTGCGCTCCGTAACATTAGTGTTCACGGTAACCTTATTTTAGACCCTCAGGTGGAGTTTACGCCGTCTCAACTAAGAGCCGTAAAAGATTTTTATAACGACTATTTTGAGAAAGTTGCACATGCATCTGAACCGAAAGCGATAGCGAAAGAGCTTCAAGACGCTTTTCTAGAGCAAGCAAGAGGTCTTGATAAGCTACTATCTCAAGCATCGCAGTACCCATTCTTGCGAGTATTGTCAGACATTGTAGAAAAGCTAAATGACTTCAAAACTAAACCTTATACATGGTTTATGACCGAATTGGTTAAGCAAGAAGACAACTTGTTTGATTGCAAAGAAAAAACCATAGATCCAATCGTTAAGTTCATGAAAGGCTCTCAAAAGTCTATCTATGATGTTGCCAAACAAGCGATAACAGAACAAAAAGCCAATATCGAGTATGTTGAGGGCGATGAATATCAAAGTATTCAAAATGCCCTAGTAAATGCAGATATTTACAAGGGCAGCTCGATTCAGCGGCTCAAAACAGATACTGAAACACTGCTAAGTAAAATTCAGGCACAGGTAAAGGTGGAACAAAAGAGTGCTATTGAGAGTATTTATTCTTTGGAAACAAAGCTAATTAGTTTTGAAGAGTTCAAAGCGTTGGAGTTAGAAAGACAAGAGCAACTGAAAGCTGAATTTAAGCGCGTTGTTGCTAAGCTTAAGCAACAGTCATTGATCGCGATGTTGCGTGATGAAGCAAGGCGCTTTGAAGAGCAGACATATAGTCAGCTGGTTCAAAAGCTTATGGATTGGTCGCAACCAGCTCTAGAACCTAAACATGAAGAAAAGCCTGAGTCTAAAAAACAATCGGTAGATGAAAAAACTGTAACTTCTTCAGATGTTCAATCAACGGATAGATCACAAATAAAAAGCGTTTCTGCAAAACAAATTAAAGTTGAATACGCCAAGCCTTGGCTTTCAACGGTGAGTGATGTTGAAGGGTACATTGAAGAGTACAAAAAAGCACTATTACAAGCCATTAATGATGGGAAGAACATACAGCTATGATAGATAAAATTTCACTTGAAAACTTCACTCTTTTTGAACAGCTAGATGTCGATCTTAGCCCAAAAATAAACATTATTATTGGTGAGAATGGTACAGGTAAAACCCAGCTTCTAAAGGCTGCATACGGTGCCTCTAGTACACGGCAACAAATTGGCGCTAGTAATGATGATGTTATTCGCACCAAAATGACAGAAAGGTTCATTGATCTATATATGCCTCTTGATGACAAGCTTGGAAAACTGCACAGAAATGGCGCTGAATCCAATGCTAAGGTAAAGCTTGTTTTTGGGGACGGTAAGGATATCGAGTTAGGTTTTTTTAATAATTCTCAGTCAGTTACGATAAAAGGTAAAGGGCAGCTAGATGAAACCTTAGCAGCTCCAGTTTATATACCGACTAAAGAGGTGTTGTCCTTTATGAAAGGTTTTAGCAGCCTTTATGAGCGCTTTGACCTTTCTTTTGATCAAACTTATCAAGATATATGTCTATCTCTTGATTTACCTGAGATTAGAGAAAGTGCTTTACAAGAGAAGGCTAAATGGGCAATCGATAAGGTAAATAAAGTTATTGGCGGCAAGTTTGTTTTCTACGGTGGAGGCAAAGTTACGTTTCAATCGGAAAATAATGAATATTCAGCGAATGTGGTGGCAGAGGGCTTCCGTAAAGCAGGAATGTTGGTAAGACTTTTAGAAACGGGAGCAATTCAACCAGGTATCAGTGGGACAGTTTTTTGGGATGAACCAGAGTCTAATTTGAACCCTAAGCTGATGGAGATGTTGGTTGAAATATTGCTAGAACTATCGCGTCAAGGTCTCCAGATAGTCTTAGCGACTCACGATTATGTTTTTTTGAAGTGGTTTGATCTATTGGCGGATAAGAACAAAGGCGATCAAATTCGTTTTCATGCTTTGTATCGTGAAGGGGGTCAAGTTAAAGTGGAAACAGCTGAAAATTATAAAAGCCTTTCAGAAAACTCAATATCAGATACTTATAGTGATCTTACGAAAGCCCAAGTTAGATTAAAAATGGGAGGCTTGGGTCAGTGATATTGAGTGAAAGAGATCTGGAGTTTAGTTTTGAAGATGCGATAGACGCAATTGCATTTGATGAAGTGAAAAACAAGGCCTTACCTAACTATCACGGTGTTAGCGTTATGAGTCGTGTCGATTTTGTTGTTGAACTACCAACAGCTATTTTATTTGTGGAAGTTAAAGACCCATGTAATCCAAGAGCTAAAGAAAAAGACGTAAGAAAGTTTAAGAAAAATGTAGAAAATGGAACTTTGAGTTCAGTGTTTGCTTCAAAATTTATAGATACATTTATATACCGGTGGGCAGAAGATAAAGTTAATAAACCGATACATTATATAAATTTGGTCACTTTGGAAGAAGAGCTACTTGGTGTTTTGTCTGATGGGATTACATCGAAGCTACCTCCAATGAATCATGATGTACCTAGATGGCAAAAACAATTAGTTAATAATGTACAAGTATTTAACATTGAGTCATGGAATGAAAATTTCCCTAAGTGGCCAGTTAGACGTGTCGTTCCAGAATAAATAAGAGAAAACGGTAATGGATACATCCAGACTAAAAAAATTCGCTCAGTTTGCCCGTAGAAGCCTGATTGAACAAGTACAAACCAAACTAAAATTTGTTCTTGCAGAAGATAGCTTAGCTCGTCGTGAGTCACCGAAAGCGCTCAAAGAGCTAGAGAATAAAAAACAAGAACTAGGTGAAAAACAGCTTCTTGAGCAGGTAGCCTACACCTGGTTCAACCGTTTCTGCGCACTTCGGTTTATGGATGCAAATCAGTACAACCATATTATGGTGGTTTCGCCAGTCGCTGGGCAGTTCCAGCCTGAGATCTTAGCTGAAGCAAAAGCTGGTCACCTAGATGACGGTATTTTCAATGAAAAAGCACGCGATGAAATTAATGGCCTGTTAAGTGGAACTATTCCGAGCCTTGATGGACAGTCAGAAGCCTACCGATTAATGATCGTTGCAGTATGTAATGATTATCACCGTTTGATGCCTTACCTCTTTGAACGTATTGAAGACTATACAGAATTGTTGATGCCTGATGACTTATTATCGGGTAACTCGATTTTGGCGTATACCCGTGAGGCAATGACACCTGAAAACTGTGAATCAGTTGAATCGATTGGTTGGTTATATCAGTTCTATATTTCAGAGAAGAAAGACCAAGTTTTTGAAGGTCTAAAGAAAAACAAAAAAATCACGCCGGAAAACATTCCAGCGGCTACCCAACTATTTACCCCACACTGGATTGTTAGGTACTTAGTGGAAAACTCTCTCGGCCGCTTATGGATGTTAAATAACCCTAACTCGAAAGTAATTGAGCAGATGGATTACTACATCAAACCTATTGAAGAAGAGAAAGACTATTTAAAAATCTCTAGTCCGGAAGAGTTAAAGGTTTGCGACCCAGCATGTGGCTCTGGTCATATGCTGACTTACGCTTACGATTTGCTATATGCAATTTATTTGGATACGGGTTATGACGCTTCGGAGATCCCTGAGAAAATCTTAACCAATAACTTATATGGTATAGAGATTGACAAGCGCGCTGCAGAGCTTGCTGCTTTCGCGTTAAGTATGAAAGCACTTAAAGGTAATCCTTTAGATGAAAGCAATAACCGCCGTCGTTTTTTCCGAAACCCAATTGAACCTAACGTCTGTTATATTCAAAATGTGTCTTTTTCTGATGCTGAGCTTGATGAGTATTTTGATTTTGTCGGAGTTGACCTATTTACTAAAGATCTAAGAGCAACACTTAAAGAGTTTGAAGAAACTGATAATTTGGGTTCATTAATTCGACCAACATTAAAAAATCCGGCAGATGTATTAGCTGCTTTGAACTCTAAAGATGTTTCAGGGCAGCTCTTTTTAGCTGATACGCATAAATCTGTGTTAAAGGTGCTTAAGCAAGCTGATTATTTGAGTCAAAAATATCATGTGGTAGTTGCTAATCCACCTTATATGGGTAGTAAAGGAATGAACGCTCGTTTAGCCAAGTGGAGTAAAGATAATTATCCAGTTAGTAAAGCAGACTTATATGCGATGTTTATTGAGCGCAATTTATATCTCACTGTTAATTCTGGATATTCAGCAATGATCAACATGCAAAGTTGGATGTTCCTTTCCTCTTTTGAGAAATTAAGAAGTAAATTATTTGGACAAGTAGCTATTACCTCCATGCTTCACCTAGGTACGAGAGCTTTCGATAGTATTGGAGGGGAAGTTGTTTCAACCACAGCATATGTGCTTAAAAATAAAGATGATTTGTACCACAAAGGTACTTTTATTCGCTTGATTGATGGTCGTTCCGAGTTTGAAAAAGAAAAAATGCTATTGAATGTACTATTAGATACTAATAGTACTCATTTGTTTACTGCCTGTACACAGGATTTAACCCTAATTCCTGGCTTCCCCGTAGCTTATTGGGTCACTCCAAGTGTAATGAAAGCTTTTAAAGGTAAACAGCTACGAGATTGTGCTGATGCAAAACAAGGTATGGCAACCTCTGATAATGACCGGTTTTTAAGGTACTGGTTTGAAGTGTCAAAAAATAATAGTTGTTTTAACTGTAAAAGTCTCCGCGAATCTGAGAAACGAAGTGAAAAATGGTATGCCTATAATAAAGGTGGCTCATTTCGTCGTTGGTATGGGAATAATGAGTATTTAGTTAATTGGCACAAGAATGGTGAAGAGCTAAAAGAATTTGTTGAAGAGCTCAATAAGCTTCGTCCTGGTGGACGATTAAAAAATCAAGAATATTACTTCTTAGAAAATATCACGTACTCAGCATTAAGTTCAGGTGATTTCTCTGCTCGTTATAATGCACCGGGCTTTATCTTTGATACAAAGGGTTCTTGTATTTTCCCTAAACATGTAGAATTAGATTACCTCATTGCATTCTTAAATAGCGTAGTAGCTCAAGAGTTTCTAAATATACTATGTCCAACGCTAGACTATAGCTCTATTGGTATTAATTCTTTACCAATTCGTGATGAATTTTCCTTTTCATCAGTTTCCCAAATGATTGAAATATCAAAAAAAGATTGGGATTCTTCAGAGTTATCTTGGGATTTCCAATCAAGCCCTTTGATTAAAAAAAATGTATTAATTGAAAATTCTTATAATTCTTTAGTTGATAATGCTAAAGAACAGACTAACCAACTTAAACATTTAGAGGAAGAAAACAATAAAGAATTTATTAATATATATCAGCTAGCTCATCTTGATTATAAAGTTAGTAAATCTGAGGTATCTTTAAATTGTAATCCTGATTTTCTATATGGAAGTGACTGTAGTAAAGAGGAAAAGGATAGACTATTTCTTAATGCTACAATAGTAGACTTTTTGTCATATTCCGTTGGATGTATGTTTGGACGATTTTCAATTGATAAGAGTGGTCTGATCTTAGCTGATTATGCGGAAACTCTTGAAGAATATTTAAAACGCGTCCCGCAAGCTAGATTTAAGCCTGATCGAGACAATGTCATTCCATTAATTGATTTTGAAGGTGACTGGTTTGAGGATGATATTTCTGAACGCTTTAAACGGTTCTTAAAGGTAGCTTTCGGAGAGGAATACTTTTCTGAAAACTTAAGATTCATTGAAGAAGCTATCGGTAAAGATATTAAGAAGTATTTTGTTAAAGACTTCTATGACGATCATGTTAAGCGTTACAAGAAGCGTCCAATTTACTGGATGTTCTCTAGCCCTAAAGGGTCGTTTAATGCACTGATCTACATGCATCGCTATAACAAAGATACGGTGGACATTGTGTTAAACAATTACTTACGTGAGTTCCGTACCAAACTGCTAGCTCGTAGAGCAAGCTTAGAACAAATCGAGATTAGTGCTTCTGCAAGCCAGAAAGATAAAACGCAAGCGATAAAGACAATCGCTAAGATCAACAAGGTATTAGACGAAATCAACGACTATGAGCACGATGTGCTCTATCCACTTGCGAGTGAAAAAGTGGAAATAGACTTAGATGATGGTGTGAAGCACAATTACCCGCTATTTGGCAAAGCACTTAAAAAAGTACCAGGTTTATCTTAAGGCACCTCATGGCAACAAGAATTACAGTGGCACTTAAACATTTGTTCGAAAAAAATAGAATCGTATTTTGGTATGACGACAAACGTGAGCTACGCGCGGATTTTGAGAGTTTACATCTTCAAAATATTGAAAAAATTGAAATCAGCAATAATGAGTTCTCTATTAAACATAGGGTGTTACGTGAACAGCCTAAAACGAACTTTTTGCTGTATAAAGAAGATAAGCAGCCAGAGCCGCTGAAGAACTGGTTATACGATATAGAGCTTGCTAATACAGTGTTTAAAACCGACCAAGCGGCTATCTGGCTCAGTGAGCTGGATTTGCCTGGTGAATTTTCCGAGCTGATAGAAAAACACACTAAGTTTTTTGAGCCACAGGGTGACAGCGAGACCGAACGCTCACAAGCCGAATCACGCAAGAGTTTATTGAAGAGTTTGCTTGATACTGATGACACCATTAGTCAAGTAAGACTAAAAATGTTAGCAGTAGCGGCTGGCGCGAAGCAAAAAGGTGATGCTCGTTTAGATGTAATTTTGGAACTGCTGATGGCTGAGCAAGCTGTCGGTGATGTGTACTCTTTTGTTGTGAGTTGCAATCTCCAAGAGTTCTTATGGCAACAGGTGGCTATTCAATACGGCTACCAAAGTGATACCCCATCAGTCATGGATTTTGTTTTTGAACTGTTTAAGTTTAGCTATCTTGCAGAGCTATCAACGGGATTACAAGGTGTCAGCTTAGATGCTGGAGCTTCACAAAAGCAAAATATGACCAACAACTCACTGGTGTTTTTCAAGCGCTGGAAAGATAGTCGTACGCATCAAAACACGTTTGAAAACCTGTCGAAGAAATGCGCTTTAGATTTAGATATGGAAAGTGATTTAAATCAACGCTCGTTGAAAGAGCTTATAGAGCTAGATTATTTCGAGCTCATAGACATCAAAATTATTCATGATCTCGTCCGTGGCGTTGCTCAGCGTATATATTCTCAAGGTGAGGTGACACTTTGGTGCCGACAAAGAAGGCAAGGGCATTGGTATAAAAAATATGAGCTTCTATATGAAGCTGTTGATGTCGCCAGTCAGTTCTTCGCACTGCTAGATACGGCTCAATTTGATATGCCTGACGCTTCCCAAGCAGTGAAGCGATATACGAGCCAATGGTTCAAACTTGATCAGCTGTATCGACAGTATATTTATGCGCTTAAAGTCTCTTCACAGCATTCTTTGTTAGACACGTTGACAAAGCAGATTGAAAATCTATACATCAACAGTTACGTACAGCCTCTTACCAATGCGTGGCAAACTCATGTTGACGCCATGACTGCATGGAAGGTTACCGATGTTGAACCTCAAAATCGCTTTTTTAAGAAGTATGTAGAGGGGCAGTACTTAGCTAAGAAGAAGAAGGTCTGTGTCATTATCTCTGATGCTTTCCGTTTTGAAGCTGGTGATGAAATGGTAAGTCGTATAAGACAAGAGGATCGTTTTGAAGCAACGTTGGATTATGCGTTATCTTCAATGCCAAGCTATACCCAACTGGGAATGGCTTCTCTATTGCCGCAATCTAAAGAGTATCCATTACAGTTGGCTGACAACAAAACGGGTACGGTATTGATGGGTAATATTTCAACGCAAGGTACTGATAATAGAAATCAAATTTTAAGAAAAATTGTCGGTGCGCGCTCAAGTGCGGTTAAAGCTAAAGATCTCATTGAAAATACTCAAGCTCACAACCGTGAGCTGCTCAAAGCTAATGATGTTCTGTATATTTATCATAACCGTATCGATCACACGGGGGATAAGATGCAGTCGGAGGGCGAAGCATTTGAAGCGACCGAGAAAACTTTCGAAGATCTCCTCAAACTTATCAAGAAGCTGACCAATGCTAATGCGAGTAATATTTTAATTACCGCAGACCATGGGTTTATCTATCAAAACAGAGTATTAGATGAAAGTGATTACCTTACAAAAGATGTTGAAGGTGAGGTTCTATACCATGATAGACGCTTTATTTTAGGCAAAGGCTTAACTTGCGGTAAATCACTAAAAACTTTTAGTAACGATGAACTTGGTGTAGTTGGTAGTGTACATGCTGTGGTACCGAAAGGTATTCAGCGCTTAAGATTAAGTGGCTCCGGTAGTCGATTCGTACATGGTGGATCATCTCTCCAAGAAGTAATCATTCCAATCATTAGCATCAATAAGAAGCGTTCTAGTGATGTAAGAATGGTTGAGGTTGATGTACTTAGAAGTGGCTCAAGTGTTATCACAAGTGGACAAATTTCAGTAACTTTGTATCAAGAAGAAGCCGTAACTGAAAAAACACAACCTAGAACACTGAGATTGGGTATCTATTCGGAATCTGGCATGCTTATTTCTGACTGTCATACTGTAAACTTAGATCTGACTTCGGAGAATCCTCGAGAGCGTGAAATGAAGTTACGTTTCTTATTAAATCAAGAGGCTGACTCAGCTAACAATCAAGAAGTAATCCTTCGATTAGAAGAAGTGGTTGTCGGCACCAATCAGTTCAAGACTTACAAAGAACTGCGATATACCATTCGTCGCTCGTTTACGTCAGATTTTGATTTCTAGAAAGATTAATTCACGCTAACAGGGATTTTGGTAAGAAAGCATTAGGGCGAGTATATGAGTGAACTTAACCAAAAAATTTGTGATGAATTTGCAGGCTTAGTTGTTAGGAAAGACTTAGTAAAAACGGTCAAAAGCAATGCGATTGTCCCATCGTATGTTTTGGAGTATTTGCTAGGGCAGTACTGCGCTACTAATGACGAAGCTAGCATAGAGTCAGGCATTCAAACAGTTAAAGAAATTCTAGCTAAGCACTACGTTCATCGAAATGAAGCTGGGTTCGTGCGTTCTACTATTCGAGAAAAAGGCCGACATAAAATTATTGATAAGGTCAGTGTTTCGTTAAACGATAAGAAAGATGTATACGAAACTGAGTTTTCAAACCTTGGTATTAAGAAGATTTTGATTGATTCAGAGACTGTAAAGAAACATCCTAAATTACTGGTCGGTGGTGTTTGGGTGATCGCTGATATTGAATACGATCATACCGATGATAAAGATGTAAGTCCTTGGCTGTTAAGCGCTATAAAGCCGATTCAAATGTCGCACTTCGATTATGATGGGTATATTGCATCTCGCAACAAATTTAATCTTGATGAGTGGATTAATGTATTAGTGCAAAGCATTGGATTCAACCCTGATTTCTTTGGTCGAAGAAGTAAGTTGATCCAGCTAGTACGTTTGATCCCATTCTGTGAGCGAAATTATAATCTCATTGAGCTAGGCCCTAAGGGGACTGGTAAATCTCATATCTACTCAGAATTCTCACCTCACGGTATTTTGATCTCTGGTGGTGAAGTTACGGTACCGAAGTTATTTGTAAACAATTCCAGCGGCAAACTAGGGCTAGTGGGTTACTGGGACACGGTTGCATTTGATGAATTTGCAGGTAAGCAAAAGCGAGTCGATAAAGCTCTTGTAGATATTATGAAAAACTACATGGCGAACAAATCGTTCTCTCGAGGTGTTGAAACTCTTGGTGCAGATGCGTCAATAGTTTTTGTAGGTAACACAGAACACAGTTTGACTTATATGCTAAAGCACTCTGATTTGTTTGATGCCTTACCAGAGAAGTTTTACGATTCTGCTTTTTTAGACCGGATCCACTTTTACATCCCTGGCTGGGAAGTAGATATTATTCGTGGGGAAATGTTCTCAGATGGCTATGGTTTTGTTGTTGATTACCTTGCAGAAGTATTACGTCACTTAAGAAATCAGGATTACTCAGATCAATACCAAGAATACTTTCAGCTATCGTCTCAAATATCCACTCGTGATAGAGATGCAATCCATAAGACATTTAGCGGATTAATGAAAATCTTGTTTCCTCAAGGTGGGGCGAGTGAAGCTGAAATAGAAGAGATCCTGAAATTTGCAATGGAAGGCCGTAAACGAGTGAAAGATCAGCTATTTAGGATTGATAGCACCTATGCAGATGTTAACTTTGCCTATAATGGTAAAGGTGGTAAAGACGTTCCCGTTTACACTATAGAAGAATTGCAATACCCCAACTATTTCAATAAAACAGTCGGTGATGTTACTGAAATTAGCATGTCTGAGTCAGGGGTTGATGTGGCTGAATATTCACCTGATAGCCCTCTTAAGCAGTCAACCGATGATATAAGGAATAATAAGCTTAAAGAGCAACGTCTTACGTTTGCAGAGAACCAACGAGGCGTGAGTTATGACAGTTTGTTTGGCCCTTATTTAAAAGATGCTAAACATATAACGATCAAGGATCCTTATATTAGATTGTTCTACCAAGCAAAGAACTTGATGGAGCTATTGGAAACTGTCGTTAAACAAAAGCAAGAAGGAGACGAAATTGTTGTTAGCTTAATAACTGTTGAAGATGAATTCAAAGGTGTGCAACAACGTGAGTACTTTGAGAAAATACAGGCCTCACTATTTTCCGTAGGCGTTAAGTTTGCTTATTCATTTGATACAACTGATAGTCTGCACTCAAGGCATATAGCCACTGATACAGGATGGATAATTTCCTTAGACCGAGGTTTAGACATCTATCAACAATATGATACAAATGATGCTTTTAGCCTTACAAATCGATTACAAAAGCATAGAGCGTGTAAGTCATTTGAGGTGACATATATTAAAACTGAGAATTGAATATTTGAGTATTTGAGAACAGCGAGTTGATCAATTGATTTAATAAAGCGTCAAAAATTTGTTTTACTGAGTTTGCAAGCATTGGTGAGAAAACGATTACCATTGCAGATTACACACATGCAGACTGAATGCTGCTCCAAGGAATCAACGCAAAACATTTACGGGGTTATGACAAGAGATTGTCAGATTGTC
>NZ_JAMPRR010000021.1:0-148030 GCF_028483405.1 Providencia sp. PROV076
AGATTGTAGTGGTCAATAAAAATTGGTCACAGTTTTAGAATTTTCCCAATATAATCGTTCTGATTCATTGGGCGTTAGTCCACCATTATATTGATGGGGTCTGAGTTGGCTGTAATATCCAATGATATATCGAATGATTTGATGCTGAGCTTCAGCAAAACTTCGATAACCTATCATTGGCACCCATTCTGTCTTTAAACTTCGAAAAAATCGCTCCATTGGCGCATTATCCCAGCAATTACCGCGTCTGGATAAGCTTTGCTTGATCTGATAACGCCATAATAACTGGCGATATTCGCGACTAGTATAATGACTTCCTTGATCTGAATGAAATAGGATATTTGTTGGCTTACCTCTTGATTCAAAAGCCATTGATAATGCTTTTCCCGTTAGTTGGCTATCGGGTGAAAGCGACATCGCCCACCCAAACTTGGTCTGGCTCCGTGACGGCAAATTGACGTCCGAGATGATTCGGTATTTCAACGTGCTCTTGAGTCACTTTTTTATATCGATGTTTTGGTGTTTGGCGACTCACTAAGCCAAGTGATTTCATTAGCTTAGTTGCCCGATAGCACGTTAAAGGAACTTGTTTTGACTTCGATACAATATCAGCAATAGTACGAGCACCCGCAGAACCGTGACTACTTTCATGGGCTTCTCGAACAAGAGCCCTAAGCCGTGTTTGTTCCGCTGACGGTATTTTTGAGCGCTGACGCCAATATTGATAGCTACTGCGATGAACGCTGAACACATCACACAGTTGTTTAATACTAAAGCCGATTGACTGAAAAGTACGCCCCCAGTAATGGGAAGTAGTACAAGCCTCCATTGCAATCATCGACCCAGGAGGGAATTGACGAATAGTATCCAGCAATTTAGCCCGAGAAACCTTGCGGTTAGATGCAATATTCCCATCACTCATCCAGACGCAAACCTGAAAGACAGATTTTGCCAGATCGATACCGATAACTTTTATCTCGTTCATGATGTAGTACCTCTGTGAATAAAATCGCTCAACATAAGTATGGCAAAACTTACATAGAGGGACGTCCATCACATCACTACAAGAAAACCTTAGCCTTGTTTTACAAATAAATACAGAAACAGCCAGCCGTAAGCAATCTTTTGACGAATTGCAATATGAAGGAGCAATTATTGAAGGCGAATACCGCATTATTTGAGACTGTTCTAATTTTTGTGTAAGTACCCTTTTTAGATTATCTTATTGATTAAATTAAAGAAGGTACTTAAATAGATAAAAATATTATCAAGGCTCTCGCGTCAGAGTTGGCTAAAAATATTAAAAATGAGAAGGATCTCAGCGAGTTTTCATCTTTGCTTAAAAAGTTCACCATCGAAACTGCATTGAATGCTGAGCTTTCTGAACATCTTGGATATGATAAAAATCAGCCAACTGTGGCGGATAATTCTCGGAATGGTTTTAGTCAAAAGACGCTAAAAACGGAGAATGGCACCCTATTAATTGAAGTTCCTCGAGATCGTCAATCTTCTTTTGAGCCACAGCTTATCAAAAAGCACCAAACACGCATGACTCATATGGATGAGCAAATACTTTCTTTATATGCAAAAGGCATGACTAACCGAGAGATTGTCTCTTTTTTCAAGGAAATGTATGACGCAGATGTCTCTGCCTCTTTAATTAGCAAGGTAACTGATGCGGTTATTGAACAAGTCATTGAGTGGCAAAATAGACCTTTAGAATCACTCTATCCTATTGTTTATTTAGATTGTATTGTTGTTAAAGTTCGTCAACATTCAACCGTAATAAATAAATCGGTTTATCTTGCATTAGGCGTTAATCTCAATGGTCAAAAAGAGCTTTTAGGATTATGGATCGCTCAAACTGAAGGGGCTAAATTTTGGTTATCCGTGATGACCGAGCTCAAAAACCGAGGTGTACAAGATATTTTAATCACCTGCGTAGATGGCTTAAAAGGCTTCCCTGAGGCCATTGCGTCAGTTTATCCTCACACTAACATCCAGTTATGCATTGTGCATATGGTGAGAAATAGCCTGCGTTTTGTTAGCTGGAAGGACTATAAAGCCGTCACATCGGGTTTAAAAACGGTTTACCAATCTGTGACTGAAGAATCGGCACTTGTCGCATTAGATAAATTTGCAGAGCAATGGAAATTAAAATACCCAAAAATAGCAGAATCTTGGCATCAACACTGGCCTAATTTAAGAACTTTGTTTGATTACCCATTAGACATACGTAAAGCGATTTATACGACGAATGCGATAGAATCATTAAATAGCGTTATTCGCCATACAACGAAAAAAAGGAAAATATTTTCATCCGATGATTCAGTAAAAAAAGTCATTTATTTAACCGTCATGAACGCATCACAAAAGTGGACCATGCCGATACAAAATTGGCGTTCAGCTATGAACTGGTTTATGATCCACTTCGATGGTCGGATCAATGACCACCTGTAAATAATACATGGGGAACTTACACAAAATTATCTACAGGCTCCATTATTTCAAAAAATTACGTTTGACTATCCAAATTAATAATAAATAACGTCAACTCATCCATATAGTCCGCATACACTGCATCATTTCCCTACATCCATATACTGAGCATGGTTATAAGTACCAAGAATCGAGTTCTTATCGAAATACTGTCAACAACGGGTAAAAAGTGATCCACTTACCGCCTCCATCAACGGTCTAATAGTGATCCACATTATTCATTCTGGATTCGGCTCAACGATAACCCCAGCTTTACGTTTTTGTCTCAGTCGGTAACTTTCTCCTTTTATTTGTACAACGTGTGAGTGGTGTAAAATACGGTCCAGCATCGCAGATGTTAGTGCGGCATCCCCTGCGAACGTTTGATCCCATTGTCCGAACGGTAAGTTGGATGTCGGGATCATCGCACTTTTTTCATAGCGTTTAGCTATAACTTGGAAGAACAACTTAGCTTCCTCTTGGCTGAACGGCAGATAACCTACTTCATCAATGATAAGTCGCTTTGGTGCCATTACTCCACGGTGAAGCGTCGTTTTATAGCGGCCCTGCCGTTGTGCTGTAGACAGCGAAGCAACAGATCTGCTGCTGTTGTAAAGCGAACCTTTATACCTGCTCGCACAGCTTCATAGCCCATTGCTATTGCCAGATGTGTTTTCCCAACGCCTGATGGTCCTAGCAACACGATATTCTCGTTGCGTTCAATAAAGCTCAACGAACGCAACGATTGGAGCTGCTTTTGTGGCGCGCCTGTGGCGAAGGTGAAGTCATACTCCTCGAATGTTTTCACTGCTGGGAAGGCAGCCATTCTGGTATACATTGACTGTTTACGTTGATGACGTGCGAGTTTTTCTTCATGCAGCAGATGCTCCAAGAAGTCTATATAGCTCCATTCTTGCTCCACCGCTTGTTGTGACAATGCGGGGGCTGCGCTGATCAGGCTATCCAACTGTAGTTGTTCAGCGAGAACCATTAGCCGTTGGTGTTGAAGTTCTACCATTATGCAACTCCTCTACTGAACGTATCGTAGATGGACAACGGATGATGCAATGGTTGTATATCGAAGATCACTAAGCTTTCATCAACCTGTACGTCATACGATTTTTGCACCGGTGGTAGAGACAGCATGGATTGTTGCTCTTCAACCCAACGTTCACAGGGGCGAACTTGGATAGTTTCATGTATCCGTTGATTCGCTACATCATGCAGCCAACGTACCCTGTAAGAACCTTCCTTTATAACCCAATTTAAATTGTCTTTAATAGATTACCCGACTTAGCAAAAGTAAAAGGTGAAATCTCCCTCTCCCTATTCACACCCAAATAATCAGCCCACCACTGCACCATCAGCCTTCTTTCCTCAATATGTTCCGCCTTATGAATATAAGCAGCTCTTACTGAGTTACGTTCTTGGTGGCTCATCTGGCGTTCTACTGCATCCTTCGACCACAAGCCTGACTCAATCAACGAGCTACACGCCATCGTTCTGAAACCATGCCCACACACTTCCGTCTTCGTATCATAGCCCATCACACGTAATGCGTTGTTTACCGTGTTCTCACTCATGGGTTTTCTTGGGTTATGATCGCCGATAAAGATCAGCTCGTGATTACCGCTGAATTGATAAATCTGTTTTAAGATCTCAATGGCTTGTCTACTTAAAGGGACTAAATGAGGTGTGCGCATTTTTGATCCACGGTGTGAATGTTTAACCCCTTCTATCGCTTCGCGTTCAGCAGGGATCGTCCACATGGCATTTTCAAAATCGATTTCATCCCAACGAGCAAAACGCAGTTCACTGGAACGAATGAAGACTAATAAGGTAAGTTTGACAGCAAGTTTAGTTAAAGGTCTTCCCTTATAATCATCGATGCGTTGTAGGAACTCAGGTAGCCGTTTCAGTTCTAGGGCTGCTCTATGGACTCGTTTACCTGTCGCAACAGCACCCGCCATATCTTGTGCGGGGTTATAATCGATTAAACCACTTTGTACTGCGTAACGCATAATACCAGTCACACGCTGTTGTAAACGTGCCGCCACCTCAAGACGTCCAGACATCTCTACGGCTTTAATGGGTTCAAGTAGGTCGCGAGTTTTCAGTTCGGCAATATTACGTTTACCAATAGCAGCAAAGATATTGTCCTCAAGACTTTTGAGGACTCTATGGCTATGACCTTCAGACCATTTCTTATTGGTTGCATGCCAATCACGAGCAACCTTCTCAAAGGTGTTAAATTCTTTTTGCTGTTCTTCCTTTAATTCTTTCTTGAGCTCGCGAGGATCGATACCTAAAGCAACTTGCTTTCTGGCTGCATCCCTTCTTTCTCTGGCATCTGCTAAAGAAATTTCAGGGTATACACCAAAAGCCATTAAATGTTGTTTGCCGCCAAAGCGAAAACGGAAGCGCCAATATTTAGAGCCATTGGGGTGAATATAAAGAAACAAGCCATCACTGTCTGTCAGTGTATAAGCTTTCTCGTCTGGTTTAGCTGCACGAACTTTCGTATCGGTTAATGCCATATTCTTTGTCCTCTCACCTTTGAGCAAGCATATACTCTAAATAATTCGGATTACATGTAGGCGGCAAGTGAAGATAACCGAGGAGCATAGATAACTATGTGACTCGGATAGCTGAACGAAGCCAACAACCATGTAATTCGAAGTATGACGAGTATACATTCATTATCGAAGCGACGTATATACTCAGTTATATACTCACACGAAGGTTGATGTGGGTTGAGTTAGATTGACATGCATTGACTGAAAACGCGGGGAAAGCCTTGCAAACACTGGATTTTAGATACAAAAAAAGACGTCCGTTGACGTCTCTTGATGTTCTTATGGTGCCGAAGGCCGGACTCGAACCGGCACACCCGAAGGCGGTTGATTTTGAATCAACTGCGTCTACCAATTCCGCCACTCCGGCACGAAGTGATGTGTTTCTTGGAAAACGCTGTCATTATACTTGCCTTATGCCTACTGGCAACACTTATTCGTGAAGATGTTGTTTGTTCGATTAAAAAAAAAGCATATTCATTAGATTTGATAAAATCACAGGGAAAGCTTCTTTTGTTTATATATCTATTAATGAGTATGTTAACTTTTCCCAAATTATTTTTCTTATCGCGAGGCTCTCTGACTGGCGGCAGGTCATTATTTTTGTTAGTTTATCTGCAATCTAATGTCAATATTTAAGGTTTAATCATGGGTTTTGTTGGGTGGATAGCAACAGGTATCTTTATTGGCATCTTAATTGGTGTCGTCATGAAGATTTTCGCTAAGAAAAAATAATATTGGCTGAAAGGCTATTTGCAAACAATCATATCGGCTGGCTTCCAACATGAAGAAATCATTTCTAAAAGTTCTGTCTGTATCCGCATTATCTTTAGTGTTAATGGCATGTTCAAGTAAGACAGAAAAAGCACCAAAATTTCTGCAAAGTAATGATGTTGAATCCTCAGACTGGCAGGTTTTTGAGGGAGATAGAAGGACTTACGAGCGCGTCGCTAAGATTGTCGATTTATATGCTAATCGCATTTTTAATGAAAGTGATGCGCGAGGCATGGCGATTATTGTTATCGATAATAATCAGGCGCTATCGCGCTATTATGGTGAAACTGCACCGGGTAATGGTAAAAAACCGGGCCCAAATTCATTAATTCGCATTGCATCAATTACAAAATTAATGACAAGCGAAATATTAATTAAGCTCGAGCAAGATAAGAAACTGTTAATTACTGATCCGTTGCAACAATACGCCTACCACGGTGTTAATGTTCCTGATAATGCCAGTGGGCAACCTATTCGCTTATATCATTTAGCAAGCCATACCAGTGGGTTACCTCGCGAACAACCCGGAGGGAAATGGGGACGTCCTGTTTTTATTTGGCCAACTCAAGATAACCGCTGGACATGGCTAAAAACTGGCAAGTTAGATGCAACACCGGGTACAGAAGCTTCCTACTCCAACCTTGCATATGATTTACTCGCTGATGCGATGGTTAAAGCGTCAGGGCACTCATACCCACAGTTATTTAGCCATTACGTGACTTCTCCGGCTAAGATGACAAATACCACTTACACGCCAAATAATGCTCAATGTGCCCGTTTAATGGAAGGAACGAAACCAAGCCCTTGCCATAACACACTCGCAGCAGCAGGCAGTGGTGGCGTGTATTCTACCCCTGCAGATATGCAAAAATGGATGCAACAATTTTTATCGACAGACAGTAACTTAAGAAAAGTCACCGCAGCCCGTGAACAAGGTATCTATTTCCCACGTGAAAAGCTTTTAGAAATTAAAGGGATGGATGTTGCAGGCCATGCTGATGGACTCGGCCTTGGGTGGGTGTATATGAAACCTAAAAATGGCACTCCGGGAATTTATCAGAAAACCGGTGGTGGCGGTGGGTTTAATACCTATATGGCGATGATACCACAGCAAAACATTGGGGTATTTGTGGTGATGACCCGAAAAGATAGTAGTAAATTCAGTAAATTAACGATTGGTGTTAACGAACTAGTCGCTTCATTGTCTACTAACCATGCGTATGGGAAACATTGAAGGAGTACCGCCGAAGCGTTACAAGCAATGGCGAGTTACACCCCAACCTTAAAACGTGGATTTACCCGTGTTATCACGTTAATTGCGACAACAGCCTGAGATATTCAGGCTGTTGAGGTTGTTGACAAAGCGGGATAAAAGCGTGGTTTTTCCCACTTTGTGTTATCAGCCGAAAATCAATAAATTGATTTTCCTAGTTTATTTTCAAAACCTATTCGACTTGCTGCCAAACATAATATGTTTGGCAGCAATCTGAACAGCCTGAGATATTCAGGCTGTTTTTAATAAATTTACTATCCATTTTTAAAATCAATTATCTAATCTTCTCGGTAATCTTTTAGCTACTTTATCCACAACTGCAAAGCTAAAATGAGAACTAAAAATTACGCTATATCACCCAGCAGCCATCCCACTCTGGCTCATAAAACAAGTCAATCAGGATTGGCGAGTATCCTAAATGACATTAAAAGCCATAAAGTTAAATATTCCCAACAGATAGAAGATAAATCAATTAACCCTCAATTTACCTGTAAATATTTAGGCGATTTTGAAATGCAGGCTATCCGAGCTTATCGGCAAGAAGAGAGACGAATTTATCGTGAAAAATGTCAGAAAGCGTTTAAATTCAAAACCCATAATAGCCTATGCGGGGGAATGTTTTCTCTTGCTCAACAACTAGCTAATCGCAGTGGCGAAAATATTTTAGCTATTATTGATAACCCAGCAAATACATCTATCGTCAGGAAAAAGTTATTCCAACCACAAACTGGGTTATTAACCTATATCAGCGCTCTAGGTTACGCACTGTTTGGCTAAAAAAAACGGTAGATTTTCAATTTACTACCGTTTTTTATTTTTCATTGGCCTACCGTTATTTTCGCTTAACTAGCAAAACAATACTCACTATCAAAAATAGCAGGCTCGGTAAAACAGCAGCAATGATAGGGGGAACCGAATAGACTAAACTCCAGTTACCAAACCCTTGGTTAAGTACGTAGAAGAGGAACCCCCCCACAATACCTGAAATAACACGAACACCCATAGGAACGGTACGCAGTGGCCCAAAAATAAATGAAACTGCCATTAGCATCATGACGGCTGCGGATAATGGCGCGAGTATTTTTTTCCACATACTAAGCTCATAAACAGCAGCCACTTGGCCACTCTCTTTTAAATACGAGACATATTGATACAAGCCGCGAATGGATAGCGAGTCAGCATTCAGTGAAACTATTCCCAGTTTTTCTGGGGTCAGATTAGTTTTCCAATCTACTGTTAGTCGCTGTGAACCTGTGATTTTTTTCTCACTACTTAAAATTGACTCATCCACTTGAGATAGCACCCAAAGTTGATTTGTTGAGTCGTATTCGCCATTTGCGGCAAACATAACTGACTTCAACTTACGTTGATCATCAAAGCGATAAACCGATACATCTTGAATCGAGGTCGCATTATTAATCCGCTGAATATGGATAAAGTCATTGGCATCTTTTGCCCACATCCCCTCATCTGTCACCACTAATGAGTTACCCACAATTTTTTCTGCACGATAGTTTCTTGCCCACTGCTCTCCCGCAGGCGCAATCCACTCACCGATAAACATCGCAACAATGACCAATGGAACAGCCGTTTTCATCACAGATAATGCAATTTGTAAACGGGTAAAGCCGGAAGCTTGCATGACCACCAGCTCACTACGTGAAGCCAGTGCGCCTAACCCCATTAGTGCTCCCAACAATGCCGCCATTGGGAAGAAAATATCAATATCTTTTGGGACAGTTAATAAGGTGAATACACCTGCACTCAATGCCGTGTAGTCGCCATCGCCCACTTTGCGAAGCTGCTCGACAAATTTAATGATCCCTGCCAGTGAAACGAGCAGAAATAACGTCACTAAAATCGAATTTAAGATGGTTCGACCGATATACCTATCTAAAACACCAAACATCAGGCAACCCCTTTACTCAATTTAAGACGCATACGGCGCATTGGGACAGTATTCCACGCATTTAAAACTATCGCTAATATCAAATACCCCACATTTACCGCCCACATGGTATACCTTGGGTCGAGGTCGCCTTTATCGGCACTATTACGCAATGTGCTCTGTAATAGAAAGAAAATAAGGTACAGCAGCATCGCAGGAAGCATACTCAACACCCGCCCCTGACGTGGGTTAACCTCGCTTAACGGCACAACCATCAAAGCCATGACAACAACAGAGAAAACAATCGTTAAACGCCAATGGAACTCCGCGTTTACTTCAGGCGTATTTTCAGACCACAGTTGCAACATATTTTTTTGCTCGACTCGGTCACTACGCGTTTCTGCAGTTTGGTGATCAACAATGGCTTGGTAATTAACAAAGTCAGTTATGCGAAAATCGCGCAGTAGCGCTGTTCCTTCATAACGAGTTCCTTCATTTAGAACAACGACTTGACGGCCATCAGGGTCTTCTTTCATATAGCCGCTATCAGCTACCACAACAGAAGGTCGTTGTTCATTTGCAGCACGTAACTGAGCAAGAAAAACGTTCTTGAAGTTATTCCCTTTTACATCACCGATATACAGCACATAGTTGCCATCTTTAGTGGTTTTAAATTGCCCTTCCACCATGGCTGCTAGCCCAGGGTTCGCTTTCGCATCCGCCAATACTTGCTCTTGATATTGAGATGACCATGGCAGCATCCATGTAATGTTAGCAACTGCGACCATCGCGGTAATCACCGCAAGGACTAACGCGGCTTTCACTAAAACACTTTTGCCTAAACCGCAGGCGTGCATTACCGTGATTTCACTTTCAGTATAAAGTTTACTGTAAGTCATCAAAAGCCCAAGGAATAGGCTCAAAGGCAAGATAAGCTGCGCCATTTCAGGCACACCTAACCCCAACAAAGGAAGTACTAAGTTTGAAGGAATGTTACCCTGAACCGCTGCGCCAAGAATATCTATCGACTTCTGACTAAAAAAGATTAGCATCAATACAAAAAGTATGGCTAACTGACTTTTCAGGGTTTCCCGTACCAAATATCTAATAATGATCACGCTTATTACGCCTGTGAAAACTTGTCTTTTGGGAAGAAAATGGCTAAGTTCGTTCGATGTCTGCCATTTACTAACATATACTCTAGTTTATTGTATGGCTACAATGATATAAAAGCATTCTCTGTACTGATAGAAATATCGGAACATGCTTAATATTCGAGAAACCAGATATACCCGCCATACTTCATGGTGTATCGCAATTAACAGCATACAACGTGAGCTATTTCGCGTATAGATGGTTAGTTTAACATAAAGAGTTCATTCTCTATGAGGTAGATCATGCGAAACGCTAATTTTAGCGGGAGCATCGGCCTTTGTCTTTAAGATTCAGGAGAACGCATGGAGTTTAGTGTAAAAAGTGGTAGCCCGGAAAAACAACGCAGTGCGTGTATTGTTGTCGGAGTCTTTGAACCACGCCGTCTGTCCCCAATTGCTGAACAGCTGGACAAAATAAGTGACGGATATATCAGCGCCCTGCTGCGCCGCGGCGAACTTGAGGGTAAAGTGGGGCAATCCCTGCTACTCCATCATGTACCCAACGTTCTGTCTGAACGCATTCTACTTATCGGCTGTGGTAAAGAACGCGAATTAGATGAGCGCCAATTTAAACAAATTATTCAGAAAACAATCAGTACGTTGAATGAAACGGGCTCAATGGAAGCCGTCTGTTTCTTAACTGAATTACATGTCAAAGGCCGCAATAACTACTGGAAAGTTCGTCAAGCTGTCGAAACAGCGAAAGAATCGCTGTATGTGTTTGATCAACTGAAAAGTAATAAAACAGAACATCGCCGCCCACTGCGTAAACTGGTATTCAATGTACCAACACGCCGTGAATTAACCAGTGGTGAGCGTGCTATTTCTCACGGATTAGCTATTGCATCTGGGGTTAAAGCAGCGAAAGATTTAAGTAATATGCCGCCAAACATCTGTAATGCAGGTTATTTAGCGTCCCAAGCACGTCAATTAGCAGATATTTCAGACAGCAAACTCACCACTCGAGTCATTGGTGAAGAGCAAATGAAAGAGTTAGGAATGAACGCCTATCTCGCGGTGGGTCAAGGTTCACAAAATGAATCGCTAATGTCCATCATGGAATATAAAGGCAGTTCAGACCCTGAAAGTAAGCCAATCGTTTTACTTGGTAAAGGTCTAACCTTTGACTCTGGCGGTATTTCAATCAAGCCATCCGAAGGCATGGATGAAATGAAATACGATATGTGTGGTGCCGCAAGTGTATATGGCGTCATGCGTTTTATCACTGAGTTGCAACTGCCAATCAACGTGATTGGGGTATTAGCTGGCTGTGAAAACATGCCAGGCGGTCGCGCTTATCGTCCGGGTGACATCCTAACGACGATGTCAGGGCAAACCGTTGAAGTCCTCAATACCGATGCCGAAGGCCGTTTAGTTCTGTGTGATGCTCTCACCTATATTGAACGTTTTGAGCCTGAGCTGGTTATCGATATCGCAACCTTAACAGGGGCTTGCGTGATTGCATTAGGTAGCCACTACACCGGTTTGATGTCAAACCATAACCCACTGGCTCACGAACTGTTAAATGCATCTGAGCAAGCGGGTGACCGTGCATGGCGTTTACCATTAGCCGATGAATATTTTGACCAAATCACACCGAACTTTGCGGATTTAGCCAATACAGGTGGTCGTCCTGCGGGGGCTATCACTGCAGGCTGTTTCCTATCTCGCTTTGCCACGAAATATAACTGGGCACACCTTGATATCGCAGGGACTGCTTGGCGTTCTGGCGCAGCGAAAGGGGCAACTGGTCGCCCTGTTTCTATGCTTGCACAGTTCTTATTGAACCGTGCCGGCCTTAATGGTGATGATTAATCCCATTTAGTGATTTAGCTGTATATCACTCGTAAAAATATCCCGATGAGCAATAGCGATTCGGGATATTATTTTTTGGTTTTTGATGTCCCAAGAAAGCCATTTTGAGCCAGCTATAAAAAAGGTTATAATTCAGCATAGAAATAATCTGGCTTTCAGTCACCAAAAGAACATAACCAACAACCCTGCAAATTGAAGGGTAGCTATTTACGCTATACCCTAAATAATTCAGTTTGTAGGTAGGCGGCAAGCGGTTGAGACCTTGGGAGCATACAAAAGTATGTGACTAAGGTGAAAACGTGTAGCTAACACCCCTACAGATTGAAGTATGACGGGTATAGACGGGTATATGAAAAAAGCAATATTCTATCAACTTGAACTTCCCTCGCCGTCATCAGAACTCGATGGCCACGAATTGTTAACTTGTGAGCTTGCGGCTCAGCTATGGCGCAGTGGAAAACGCGTTTTGATTGCTTGCGAAACACAACAACAAGCTGAAAAGATTGATGAAGCCCTGTGGCAACGCGACCCGCACCAGTTTGTCCCGCATAATCTGGCAGGTGAAGGGCCACGTTATGGTGCTCCGATTGAAATTTGTTGGCCAACTAAACGGGGAAATACTCCTCGTGATGTTCTGATTAATTTACAAAATCAATTCGCAGATTTTGCCACTGCTTTCCATGAAGTGGTAGACTTCGTACCTATTGATGAAACTTTAAAACAGTTGGCGCGTGAACGGTATAAAACTTACCGTAGCGTCGGCTTCAATTTGACTATGGCGGCGCCGCCAACTTACTGAATACAAAAAGACAATGGAAAAGAAACCAGATAGCCCAATGAATGAGCCTTCGCTCGATAAAACGTATAACCCCGCTGAGATTGAGCAATCTCTGTATGCTCACTGGGAGAAAAGCGGTTATTTTAAACCTAATGGGGATACCACCCAAGACAGCTTCTGCGTCGTCATTCCACCACCGAATGTCACTGGTAGCCTGCACATGGGTCACGCCTTCCAGCAAACCATCATGGATACCATGATCCGCTACCAACGTATGCAAGGTAAAAACACCTTATGGCAAACGGGGACAGACCATGCGGGTATCGCAACTCAGATGGTCGTTGAGCGTAAAATCGCAGCAGAAGAAGGTAAAAATCGCCACGACTACGGCCGCGATGCATTCATTGACAAAATCTGGGAATGGAAAGCGGAATCTGGCGGTACCATTTCACAACAAATGCGTCGTTTAGGCGACTCTGTTGATTGGGAACGTGAACGTTTCACTATGGATGAAGGCTTATCTAAAGCCGTTAAAGAAGCGTTCGTTCGCCTTTATAAAGAAAACTTAATTTATCGTGGTAAGCGCTTAGTTAACTGGGACCCAAAACTACACACGGCAATTTCTGACTTAGAAGTTGAAAACCGTGAAGTTAAAGGCTCTATGTGGCACCTGCGTTATCCATTAGCTGATGGCGCAAAAACCGCTGAAGGCAAAGACTATTTAGTGGTCGCAACTACCCGCCCTGAAACCATGTTAGGGGATACCGGTGTCGCAGTTAACCCGGAAGATCCACGCTATAAAGATTTAATTGGCAAAGAAATTATTCTGCCAATTATCAATCGCCGTATTCCAATTGTGGGTGACGAACACGCCGACATGGAAAAAGGCACCGGTTGTGTGAAAATCACCCCTGCTCATGACTTTAATGACTATGAAGTCGGTAAACGCCATCAGTTAACCATGATTAACATGATGGACTTAGACGGTAACGTCCGTAATGAAGCGGAAGTTTTCGATACTAACGGTAACCCATCTACCGCATATAGCTGTGAAATTCCAGAAGCTTACCGCGGTATGGAACGTTTTGCGGCTCGTAAAGCTATCGTGGCAGAGTTCGAACAACTTGGCCTGTTAGTTGAAGTTAAACCGCATGACTTAACTGTGCCTTACGGTGACCGTGGCGGCGTGGTTATTGAACCAATGCTGACCGACCAATGGTATGTACGTACCGAACCTTTAGCGCGTGATGCCATTAAAGCTGTTGAAGATGGCCGTATTCAATTCGTTCCACGCCAATATGAAAACATGTATTTCTCTTGGATGCGTGATATTCAAGACTGGTGTATTTCTCGCCAACTGTGGTGGGGTCATCGCATCCCTGCATGGTATGACGAAAAAGGCAATGTCTATGTGGGTCGCGATGAAGACGAAGTTCGTCGTGAAAACAATCTAAGTGCGGATATCGCTCTGCGCCAAGATGATGACGTACTGGATACCTGGTTCTCTTCCGGTCTGTGGACATTCTCTACCCTAGGCTGGCCAGAAAATACTGATGCACTGAAAACTTTCCATCCAACCGATGTATTGGTCAGTGGTTTCGATATTATTTTCTTCTGGATCGCCCGTATGATCATGATGACCATGCATTTCATCAAAGATGAAAACGGTGAGCCACAAGTGCCATTTAAAACCGTCTACATGACAGGCCTGATCCGTGACGAAGAAGGCCAAAAAATGTCAAAATCCAAAGGGAACGTTATCGACCCACTGGATATGATTGACGGTATTTCTCTGGAAGACTTACTTGAAAAACGTACTGGCAACATGATGCAGCCACAACTGGCTGAGAAAATTGCTAAACGTACCCGTAAAGAGTATCCAGAAGGGATCGAAGCCCACGGTACTGATGCTCTGCGCTTTACTTTAGCAGCACTCGCATCAACAGGCCGTGATATTAACTGGGATATGAAACGTCTGTCAGGCTACCGTAACTTCTGTAATAAATTATGGAATGCGAGCCGTTTCGTTCTGATGAATACGGAAGGCCAAGACTGCGGTCAAAACGGTGGCGAAATGAGCTTCTCATTGGCTGACCGCTGGATCATGGCGCAATTTAATCAGACCGTGAAAGCTTACCGTGAAGCGTTAGATACTCACCGTTATGATATCGCAGCGGGTATTTTATATGATTTCACATGGAATGAATTCTGTGACTGGTACTTAGAGCTATCTAAGCCTGCTGTTCATAAAGGTAACGAAGCGCAAGTCCGTGCAGCGCGTTTCACCCTGATTGAAGTGCTAGAAGGTTTACTGCGCCTTGCTCACCCAATCATTCCATTTATCACTGAAACTATCTGGCAGCGTGTGAAAGTGGTTAAAGGCATTGATGCCGATACCATTATGTTGCAAGCGTTCCCTGAGTTCGATGCGGCTAAAGTGGATGAACTTGCGCTGAGCGACCTTGAGTGGATCAAAGAAGCCATTATTGCTGTCCGTAATATTCGTGCGGAAATGAACATTTCTCCAGGTAAGCCACTGGATGTGATGCTGCGTGGTGCTTCTGCTGATGCGAAACGTCGTATCGAAGAAAACCAAAGCTTTATCAAATCAATGGCACGTTTAGAAAGCATCCGCGTACTGGCTGATGGTGAAGAAGCACCGGTTTCCGTCACTAAACTCGTTGGCGGTGCAGAGCTGCTGATCCCAATGGCTGGCTTAGTCGATAAAGACGCAGAACTGGCTCGTTTAGATAAAGAGCTGGAAAAAGTGGTGAAAGAAATCGAAACCATTGAAAGCAAATTAGCTAACGAAGGTTTTGTGAGCCGCGCGCCTGCTGCCGTTGTTGAAAAAGAGCGTGAACGCTTAACTGCTAATATTGAAGCAAAAGCTAAAATTGAAGCGCAAAAAGTGACTATCGCCTCTTTATAATTATTAAGTAATTCATCATTTTTAAGCCCTTATCGATTCGTTGATAAGGGCTTTTTATTCGAGTATCATCAAACGACTGCGTTCGCAGTTCTCAGATTGAAGTTCCCTTCTGGTTCTCTCTACACTGAGTTGTACACAATAATAATCAAGAGTTTCACATGACAACACAAAACTACAAAATTCGTCTTATCGAACAACAAGATAACGCAGGCATTGCCGCAGTGATCCGCGAAGTTTCTGCTGAACATGGCTTAACCGCAGACAAAGGATTTGCCGTTGCAGACCCTATCTTAGATACCTTATTTGAAGTTTATAGCAAACCGCGCAGTGCTTACTGGGTGGTGGAAATGGATGGCGAAATTGTTGGCGGTGGCGGTGTTTCGCAAGTCGCAGGTGGTGATAGCCAAACAGCTGAGCTACAAAAAATGTACCTATCTTCTGTACTCAGAGGCAAAGGCCTAGCGAAGCAAATCGTACAAATGTCACTGACGTTTGCTAAACAGCAAGGCTATACCCGCTGCTATTTAGAGACAACCAAAGAGCTCCAAGCGGCCATTAAGCTGTATGAAAAATTAGGTTTTGAATTTATTGATGAGCCACTGGGTAATACTGGCCATAGTGACTATGAAATTCGCATGTTGAAAGCGCTATAGCTATATATTTATAAGGGTAGCCTTCCTCGCTATCCTTATAAATCGGCTATATTAAAATTTTTCTGATAATAAATTTTTTATGATCCCACATTTATGACGAGAGTTTATTTCATCGCTATGGTCTTGCAAAATAATGAGTTCTCGCTCTAAATTTACTAATTTCTCTATGCTTTTTTGGACACTAATTAAATGGGTTTTAATTACTGCTTCAACTAGTTGGCAATCATCACTATTATTATCAACTAAGTCTAATAATTTCTTTATTTCTCTATGTGACATATTAAGACTACGACAATTTTTTATAAATCTTAGTCGTTTAATATGATTTTCACTATAGCTTCTATAATTGTTATCATTTCTATTAGGTGGCGTCATTAGCCCCTCTTTTTCATAGAAACGGAGGGTTTCTCTTGGAATATTAAAAAGCTTTGATATTTCACCTATTTTCATCATTTACTACCTAAAAATCACAGATAATTTCAAGTTTTAAACGATGGTAAGCCTTACCATCATTGCAAGGTCAAGAGATAGTTATCCCGTCTTTATGTGACTAAGTCTAGAATTAGTCAACTGAGTGACTGATTCTATGACTATTTTATTAAACTGTATTCATTAAATTATACATAATACCTTAGTATCTTTTCTCTCCTATATTTCGCTGGTGTTATTTTTAATTTTTTCTTAAACGCACGGGTCAGTTCTTGTTGGCTATCAAAGCCATATCTAAAAGCAATATCAATAATTTTATCATCCGTTCCTTTCAAATCTTCAGATACTTTTAATAATCGACTAATCAACAAATACTGCCCTAAACTAACACCAATCGTATCTTTAAAAACACGCTGGAAATACCACTTCGAATAACCCGAACGACTAGAGATTTCTTCGATTTTCAGTGGCTTATCAACATTCATTTTTATCCACAAAATAATATCCTGTATTACATACTCTTTAATGGTGTGATGACTCATCGCTTTCATCCTTAATAAAACGATTGGTTTTATTGATAAAATGTTACATGCCCTCGAAGTCGCGTTTCACCGCTTGTTCCAATTATTTTATAACGGCTCGCACCTAATTCTTTAGCCTTTTTCTTAGCTTGCATTTCGACTGAGGATAAACTCGCATCCCCTATTGAATCCAATATTTTTTATTAGCTCCTTCTGAGGAAGGACTTTCAACCACCGTATTTTCTGCTAATAGAGAATCAACTTTATTGTTTGAAGCTAAAGCTTGGTAGCTCATTAAACTTAAAACTAACAGCATAGTCATGTTTTTCATTGTTAATCCTTATTCAATTATGTATTTAATTTGATAATAGTTATTAAAAACCTTAAAGAAGATACAAGGTCAATAGTTTATTTTAATTTTAAGCATTACAATTAAATTTAATAAAAAAGCCATTCAACCATTAATGTATTAACTAAAAATTAATGTTATCTAATTTTTAACCTTTCACCATGTTCTTATTTCATTAAATATGTTGACCTTACAACTACTGTAACCTTTACCCTGCAAAAACATTTTTTATTAAAAATTTAAGCTAACAATTAAATCAATTAATTAGGTAAGGTTTATTATGAAAATGGTAATCGGAATATATGCCACATTTATTGTGGCTATGAATATAAGTGGCCTAGCCATCGCACAAGATACAAAGAGAGATAATCAATCAGAAACCGCTAATTCCACAATGCTTCCAAAAGTGCCTGTAGCAGAAGTTATTCAACGTGAAATTATTCCATCTTCTGAATTTACAGGTTATTTAGCATCCCCAAGAATTGTTGATTTGCGTCCTCGCGTTGGTGGGCGCATTAATTCTGTGGAAATTCCAGAAGGACAATTAGTTAAAAAAGGTGATTTACTCTTTAAAATCGATCCCCACCCCTTTCAGATCGCGCTACTCGAGGCTGAAGGAAAATTAAGCCAAGCAGAGGCTCTAGCCGCACAAGCGAAGAGAAATTACCAACGTTTAAAGGGGTTAGTCGATAAAGGGGCTGTTTCCCGTAAAGATTATGACGATGCCCTTTCTCTGCTCACAGCAAATAATGCACAAGTGAGATCCAGCAAAGCCGCCGTAGAATTTGCAAAATTAAATTTATCTTATACCCAAATTAGTTCACCGATTACGGGACGGGTTGATCGAGCATTTATTACTGAAGGCAACTTAGTGACAGGGGGGGATACAAACGAAGCTACCCCTTTAACAACTATCGTGTCTATTGACCAAATATATGCTTATTTTGATATTGATGAAGCCACTTTTCATAAGCTCACGAATTTACAATCATCAACGGTAAACAATCGTGATACCACTTTACCTCCTGTGGTCATACAATTGCCAAATGAAAAAAGCACACCATATACTGGCCATCTTAATTTTATTGGTAACCAAATTGAACGAACGACTGGCACTGTAAAAGCTAGAGCTGTTATTGCAAATAAAGATGGCAAGTTGATACCCGGTGCTTTTATTCGTGCACAGCTTCCTATTGGAGAAAAAACACCTTCTATTTTAATTGATGACCAAGCCATTGGGTCTAATCAAGGACAAAATTATGTTCTCGTTCTTGATAAAAATAATAAAGCAGAATATCGCCCCGTAGAATTAGGCTCCATGGTTGATGGTCTCAGAGTCATTCATCACGGTTTATCTGCTGGTGAGAAAATTATTATTAAAGGTCTTGTAAGACCCGGTATGGAAGTCATGCCTGATTATAATAGCGGGCAAATCACGACAAATGAAGCTGAGGAGAAACAATGATGAAGTTTCCCCACTTCTTTATACAGCGCCCTATTTTCGCTATGGTTTTATCGATATTTATATTAATAGCAGGCATATTAAGCTTTTATAAGCTCCCTCTTAGCGAGTATCCATCGGTAACACCACCGACAGTACAGGTTATTGCAAGTTACCCTGGAGCCACCCCAAAGGTCATTGCTGACACTGTTGCCTCTCCTATCGAGCAAGCCGTAAATGGTGTCGAAGGTATGCTCTATATGAGTTCACAAATGTCTACCGATGGCAAGATGGTTCTCACCATTTCCTTTAGACAAGATGTTGACCCTGATATTGCTCAAATCCAAGTACAAAATTTGGTATCACGTGTGATCCCTCGTTTACCTCAAGAAGTACAGCAAATAGGAGTGACTACCGAGAAGACTTCACCAGATGTACTCATGGTCGTTCACATGTACTCACCAAATAATGTCTACGACCCCCTATTTGTTTCTAACTATGCATTACTTAATGTGCGTGATGAAATTGCAAGATTACCCGGTATAGCCAGCGCATTAGTGTGGGGAGAAGGTGAATATGCAATGCGCGCATGGATCGACCCAACAAAAATAGCTTCATTAGGGCTCACTGCAAATGATGTCGTTACTGCGATTCAAGAACAAAATATTCAAGTTGCTACAGGCTCTATCGGGCAACAACCGAACTCAATGTCCTCCTTTCAAGTCAGTATAAATGCTCTTGGGAGACTAACGACCGAGGAACAATTCGGCAATATTATTGTTCACTCTGGAAAAGATGGCCAAGCGACTTATTTAAAAGATGTCGCCAGACTAGAGTTAGGGGCCGATAATTATTCACTACGTAGCTTATTGAATGGGCAAAATGCCGTTGGGTTGCAAATTGTCATGAACCCTGGAGCGAATGCATTAGACGTTGCCGAATCCGTTAGAGAAACCATGGCGCGCTTACAGACTCATTTCATCGACGGGATTGATTATAAAATCGCCTATGATCCTACAGTATTTGTTAGTGCATCGTTGAAGTCTGTTGTCATTACTCTACTTGAAGCCACTATACTCGTCGTCCTTGTTGTTGTTTTATTTTTACAAAGCTGGCGAGCCTCGATTATTCCATTGGTTGCTGTACCTGTCTCGTTAATCGGTACATTCGCCTTTATGTACCTATTTGGTTTTTCTCTAAATACTCTATCTCTATTTGGTTTAGTTATCTCAATAGGGATCGTTGTAGATGATGCAATTGTCGTTGTTGAAAATGTTGAAAGGCATATTGCAAATGGCTTGGCCCCAAAAGAAGCCGCATTTAAAGCGATGGACGAGGTGACAGGCCCCATTCTCGCTATAACCTCGGTTCTAGCCGCTGTTTTTATCCCTACCGCTTTTTTATCTGGGTTACAAGGTGAGTTCTATCGCCAGTTTTCATTAACTATTGTTATTTCAACGATTATTTCAGCTATTAACTCACTGACATTATCTCCTTCTCTAAGTGCAATTTTACTCAAACCACATGACGGTAGTGCTAAATTAGACTGGCTGACTCGTGCTATCAATGCAATATTCAGCCGTTTCTTCGCAAAGTTTAATTTATTTTTCAATGCATTATCTAACAAGTACGTTCAACTCGTACGCCGTTGTATTCGCGGAAGCTTAATTATATTAGTGCTATATCTGGGTTTTGTTGGATTAACAGCGATGGGCTTCAAAGCCGTACCGAATGGCTTTGTCCCCGCACAAGATAAATATTATTTGATTGGTGTTGCTCAACTCCCCCCAGGTTCTTCTCTCGATAGAACAGAAGCTGTTGTAAAAGAAATGTCACGCCTTGCCTTAATGGAACCGGGGGTTGAGAATGTAGTCGCTTTTCCGGGGCTATCTGTAAATGGACCAGTGAATTTACCTAACTCCGCCCTTATGTTTGCCATGCTCAAACCTTTTGATGAGCGCGATGACCCCTCTTTGTCTGCAGATGCAATAGCTGAACGATTAATGGGAAAATTCAGCCAAATACCTGACGGATTTGTTGGTATATTTCCCCCTCCTCCGGTACCTGGGCTCGGTTCAATGGGTGGTTTTAAAGTACAAATAGAAGATAGAGCTGACCTAAGCTTTGAAGCATTAGCTCAAGTTCAAGAACAAGTTCTTATGAAGGCTATGCAATCACCAGAATTAACAGGAATGATGGCAAGTTTTCAGACCAACTCCCCACAAATAGATGTCGATATTGATCGTGAAAAAGCCAAGTCTCAAGGTGTCGCATTGACTGACATTTTTGATGCTTTACAAATTAATTTGGGTTCTCTCTACGTCAATGATTTCAACCGTTTTGGTCGAACTTACCGTGTAATTGTTCAAGCGGATGCACCATTTAGAACGGATCCCAAAGATATTGAACTGATCAAGGTTCGTAATAAACATGACGAAATGATCCCCTTAAGTACTTTGGTCACTATTACTCGTACAAATGGTCCTGATCGCGTGATCCACTATAATGGTTATCCTTCCGTTGATATCACTGGAAATGCTGCACCGGGCTATACCTCCGGCCAAGCAACTGATGCAATGGAAAAAATCTTACGTGAAACATTACCTGAAGGGATGGGTTTTGAATGGACTGATTTAACCTATCAAGAACAATTGGCGGGTAACTCAGCACTTTATATTTTCCCATTGGCGGTATTATTTGCCTTCTTAATATTAGCCGCTCAATATAACAGTTGGTCGTTACCATTCTCAGTATTATTAATAGCGCCAATGGCTCTACTTTCTGCAATTACAGGGGTCTGGTTACTCGGTGGAGATAATAATATTTTCACGCAGATCGCTTTCATTGTTTTAGTGGGCCTTGCCGCGAAAAATGCTATTTTGATTGTTGAGTTTGCAATAGCACAAGAAAAACAAGAAAAGAGCCCTCTAACCGCTGTCTTAGAAGCTTCACACTTAAGGCTACGCCCTATATTAATGACATCTTTCGCTTTCATAGCCGGAGTTATTCCTCTCGTATTAGCGACGGGAGCTGGCTCAGAAATGAGACAAGCGGTAGGAATAGCAGTTTTCTTTGGGATGCTAGGTGTCACCTTCTTCGGTTTATTACTCACCCCTGTCTTTTATATGGCAATACGGCAGTTAACGTCCAAAAAATCACTCTAAAACATATTTAATTCAGTCTCGCCACTCACTAAACACCAATAGTTTAGTGAGTGGCTTAATCTAAAAAAAGAAAACACCTTACAAAACAATGAAATAAAAAATGTTATTATCAATATCGATAATAATAAAAAACACTTGACCTTACCCTTAAGGTAAAGCTTAGACTTTATCCAATAAAGCCATCTTAGAGGGTAAAATCCATGACAACAAATATATCTAACACCTCCGCCAACAGGCTGAGTTTGCCAGTAGAAGGCATGACTTGTGCATCCTGTGTCGGTCGTGTTGAAAAAGCATTAAAAGCCGTCATAAATATTGATACTGCTATAGTGAACTTAGCAACAGAACGTGCAGACATTACTTTTAAAGGTCATGTTGACCCTGATGCTGCAGTCCGAGCAATAGAGAGTTCAGGTTATAAAGTTCGTGAAGAAACAACCGAATTGGCAATTGAAGAGATGACTTGTGCATCTTGTGTCGGCCGCGTTGAAAAAGCATTATCACAAATACCTGGAGTGCTTGAGGCAAATGTTAACTTAGCCACTGAGCGCGCCCGTATTCGCCATTTATCTGGAGCTGTGGCTATCGAAGATCTAGAAGCGGCGATAGTTCAAGCAGGCTATAAGCCTCGCAGGTTGTCAGACACCACGACCAATGCAAATGACCAAGCCAATGAGCGTCGTGAAAATGAAGAGCGTTCACTGCGCCGTGCTTTATTCACTGCTGCAATTTTTACATTACCCGTATTTATAATCGAAATGGGTTCACATTTTATTCCAGGGATCCACCACTGGGTATCTGAAAACCTTGGGCAGCAACTCAATTGGTATATCCAATTTGTATTAGCCACCATCGTTCTATTCGGTCCAGGTTTACGTTTCTTCCAAAAAGGTGTTCCAGCGCTATTACGTGCAGCTCCAGACATGAACTCACTTGTTGCGGTAGGTACTGCGGCAGCTTATGGGTACTCTGTAGTCGCAACCTTTATACCGCAGGTCCTCCCAGCTGGCACGGCAAATGTGTACTTTGAAGCCGCGGTCGTTATCGTGACCTTAATTCTGCTGGGTCGTACATTAGAAGCTCGCGCAAAAGGAAAAACATCTCAAGCAATTAAACGTCTTGTCGGGTTACAAGCTAAAACAGCTCGAGTGGAGCGTGACGGCAAAATGCTTGAGATCCCTCTGGATCAAGTAATCGCCAACGATATTGTTTTCGTGCGTCCAGGTGAGAAAATTCCTGTCGATGGCGAAGTCATTGAAGGTACTTCCTATGTCGATGAGAGTATGATCACGGGAGAACCAATCCCTGTATCCAAAGACATTGGCTCTGAAGTTGTTGGCGGCACAATAAATAAAATCGGTGCATTTAGTTTCCGAGTAACGAAAACAGGTTCGAATACCGTATTAGCCCAAATTATTCGTTTAGTTGAAGAAGCACAAGGGTCAAAATTACCTATCCAAGCGTTAGTGGATAAGGTCACTATGTGGTTTGTTCCTGCTGTTATGGCGGGGGCAGTGATCACATTCTTCATTTGGCTCATTTTTGGCCCAGATCCTGCTTTAACCTTTGCACTGATTAACGCTGTTGCCGTATTAATCATCGCATGTCCATGTGCAATGGGCCTTGCAACACCGACATCCATCATGGTCGGAACTGGGCGTGCAGCTGAATTAGGCGTGCTATTTCGCAAAGGAGAAGCATTGCAAGCTCTACGTGATGTCACTGTTGTCGCACTCGATAAAACAGGAACATTGACGAAAGGCCGCCCAGAACTGACTGACTTGATCCCTGCCGATGGCTTTGAATATGATGAAGTTTTATCCTTAGTTGCCGCGATTGAAACACGCTCTGAGCACCCAATTGCAGAAGCGATTGTGAATGCAGCCAATGAGAAAGGTTTACCATTAGCAGCGATTGAAAAGTTTGAAGCCATCCCTGGATTTGGTATCTCAGCAAAAGTGGGGAGTCATACGGTTTCTGTCGGTGCAGATCGCTTTATGAAGCAACTCGGTTTGGATGTCAGTCACTTCCAACAATCAGCTCAACGCCTAGGAGAACAAGGAAAAAGTCCTCTGTACGCAGCTATTGATGGACGTTTAGCGGCAATTATCGCTGTCGCTGATCCAATTAAAGAAACAACCCCAGAAGCAATTAACGCACTACACGCTTTAGGCTTGAAAGTTGCGATGATTACTGGTGATAACGCAGCAACTGCCGCTGCTATCGCTAAACAGCTTGGAATAGATGAAATTGCAGCCGAAGTATTACCTGATGGTAAAGTTGCAGCACTAAAACAGTTCCGAATCAATGGTAATAAAGTCGCATTTGTTGGTGATGGTATCAATGATGCCCCCGCACTTGCAGAAGCTGATGTGGGATTAGCAATCGGTACAGGAACCGATGTTGCTATCGAAGCGGCAGATGTTGTACTGATGTCTGGAGACCTACGCGGTGTTGTTGACGCAATTGCATTAAGTCAAGCAACTATCCGTAACATAAAACAGAACCTATTTTGGGCATTTGCTTACAATGCACTGTTGATCCCTGTCGCTGCGGGTCTGCTCTACCCAATTAACGGTACTCTGCTTTCTCCTATTTTAGCAGCAGCGGCAATGGCACTTTCCAGCGTCTTCGTATTAGGTAACGCTTTACGCCTAAAACGCTTTCAAGCACCAATGAAAAATAGCCTCTCTTAATAAACAACTCGATAGCCAGGCTCTTCTGAGTCTGGCGACAATTTTTAGAACTGTAAGGCGGCCACTATGACACTCCCATCAAAGCCCGGTATTCTGATTTATACCACACCAGCTTGTCCTGACTGCAAATTACTCAAAGAATGGCTAGCTAGAGAACAATTTCCTTTTGAAGAAAGGGACCTTACTGATCCACAAGTTATGGCTGAGGCCAAAGCTAGGACTGGTGTGCGTGTGGCACCGATTACCCTCATTGGCGAACATATTTTTTACGGTACTTTCTCATCGCAAAAGTTGAAAATTATGGAAGTGCTTAAATTACCTAAAGAGAAAAACTAGGTATTTTATTTCTTAAATATCAAACTGTTGAGGAGATAAAATTATGAATATTGGTCAAGCAGCTAAGCTTTCTGGTATCTCAGCAAAAATGATCCGCTATTATGAACTAACAGGTTTGATCCCCAAAGCAAACCGCACTAACTCTGGATATCGTTATTACAGCCAATCTGATGTCGATAGCCTTAATCTTATTCGCCGAGCCCGAGCTCTCAGTTTTTCAACCGAACAGATTTCAGTTTTACTGTGCTTATGGCGCAATAGAGAACGTGCCAGTGCCGATGTTAAAAATATGGCACTTACCCACTTATCTGAATTAAAAAGAAAAATTAGTGAACTACAAGGTATCGCAAATGCACTCGAAGTACTTACAAAGCATTGCCATGGTAATAGTGAACCCCAATGCCCTATTATTGAAAATTTGGTTAATTCCGCTGAGCACCATGAGCCTCTAGCTAGTCAAAAAGGGCAAATAGGTAATTTTTTCACATATTCAGTGAAAAATTAATTGACCTTCCAATAGGGTAAAGCTTTATATTTATCAAAACGTTAATGATAGGAGTTAAAAATGATTAATCTGACAATACCTAAAATGGCTTGTGGTGGCTGCGCTAAATCAATCACAAAAATTATATTGGATATCGATGCTAATGCACTGGTAGAAACCGACCCATCAACCAAAAAAGTGCAAATTACCAGCAATATGGATGAAAGCATTTTCCGCACAGCACTCAGTGCAGCGGAATACCCAGCAGATCCGGAATAATAAATCGTTTATTTCGTAGACTGTTATACCTCTGGTTTCAGCTATTGAAGTTTTTTATAAAACGCCTGCTTTTGTTCATTGTTCAAAAGCAGGCAAATAAAAAGCTTACATTACCGTTTTAGTTTATCAAACTAGTGTACGCGATCTTCAGGGTCGATATCGTCACCGTCTTCGTCGTCATACTCTGCATCTGGGTCTTCAAAATACGTGCCCCAACCATCATAGTTGATGCCCATTTTCTCAGCCAGTTTCATTAATTGCTCGACCTGTGCGTCAATCAGTTCTGCATTTAATGCACTTTCACTAATTACATCACAGCACATCAGGGTTTCCCCCGTCTCAATTTCGAGCTCTTCCGCATCCGTGACTTCATAGCCTAGTTTAAAAGCTTCAACAGCCGCTTTTTCTAACAGCGCAAAGTTGTCCGCAGAGAAATGATGCTCAATCGCATACAATGCATCTGGATCGCTGCCATCTTCCAGTAATTCTTCGATAATTAAGCGAGTTTCTTCGTACTGCGCATCGAGTTCAGCTTTATCTACCATATCCACACCCCTTTTGTTTCTTTGTCGCTCATCTTTCTTTGCGCCATTCTCCCATACGGTTGACAGTGAAACCATATATTTAAAGATAATTTCTTTTACATTGGGGGTTGATTTTGAATTTTTATGAATATAAATTGAATATTAATTCAAAACAAAAAGGCTGCCAATTATGAATCCCCTATATAATAAACCTTTTCTAAGGTTACTTGATTTTACTTCTAGCGAAATTCATTCACTTTTAAAACTCTCTTCTTGGTTAAAATCAGAAAAAAAAGCGGGCACAGAACAGCCCCTCCTTTCAGGTAAAAACTTTGCCCTTATTTTTGAAAAAGATTCAACACGGACGCGCTGTGCATTTGAAGTTGGCGCATTTGACCAAGGTGCTAGAGTCACGTATTTAGGGCCTTCAGGCAGCCAAATTGGCCATAAAGAAACCATGAAAGATACCGCTCGAGTCTTGGGCAGGATGTATGACGGTATTCAATACCGTGGATTCGCCCAAAACACGGTAGAACTCTTAGCCGCGCACTCGGGAGTGCCTGTATGGAATGGACTAACTAACGAATTCCATCCCACACAGTTATTAGCCGACCTGCTGACCATCCAAGAACACCGACCAAATACGCCATTCTCAGACATTAAATTTGCCTATTTAGGTGATGCGCGTAACAACATGGGTAATTCGATGCTAGAAGCCGCTGCACTCACAGGTTTAGATTTACGCCTTGTTGCGCCAAAAAGTTGCTGGCCAGATGAAGACTTAGTGAAAACTTGCCAAGCACTGGCTCAAAAAACGGGGGCAAAAATCACACTCACAGAAGATGTCGCCGAAGGTGTAAAAGATGCTGATTTTATTTATACCGACGTGTGGGTATCGATGGGCGAAGCCAAAGAAGTATGGGTACAGCGCATTAATTTATTGAAGCCATATCAAGTGAATATGGATGTAATCAAGCTTACTGGTAACCCGAATGTGAAGTTCTTACATTGCTTACCTGCATTTCATAATGAAGACACCACATTAGGTGCTCAATTAGCTAAAGAATTCAATATGTTTGGCGGTTTAGAAGTCACGGAAGAAGTCTTTGAATCACCTTATAGCATTGTCTTTGACCAAGCAGAAAACCGCTTACACACCATCAAAGCGGTAATGGTGGCGACATTAGCGCCAGAGCTTCCTATTAATATTTTTTAATATTTATCCCCCTCAACTCAATCAAATGAGTTGAGGGTAACCTATCATTATGGACGTTCACCTTTTGCCAAACGCTCATTGATACAATCAATAACTGATGGTAAATCAGCCAAAGTATCAATCACATAATGAGCACCAGCGGCATACAATTTCTCTGCAGCTTGCTGTTTCAATAAATTCACCGCATCAATCGACATCCCTTGATATTCTTCCCATGTTTTACCGAATTCATTACCCGAAACCGATAGCCCGATGCTCCACATCCCAGCATTGCGCCCTTCCTCAATACCAGGAACAGCATCATCCACTTTGATACAAGCAGAGACGGACCCCACGCCTAACTCAATGACATTCTGTAAAGCCATCCAAGGCCCCGGACGCCCACCAGCAAGTAGGTCATCACTCGCGACCCAGTAGTCGGGTTGGTAACCCAACGCCTTTGCTGCAGGAACTAATTTTTCCATCACGGCACGGGGGTAACCTGAACAAGAGCCAATCTTAATATTTTGGCTGCGTAATATATTGATTGTGTCGACAACGCCAGCGATTGGTGCAGCAAAATCGACAACCTTAGCAATTTGCAATGGCATAAAGGCCGCATAGATTTTATCAATGTCCTCACTGTTCATTGAACGACCAAATTTTGCTGTCCACAACGTATCTACTTCTGGTAATTTTCCTAATGCTTCAATATGTTGCCATTTACCCAGCCCCATAGGAATGCGCGCTTGAGCCAGTGTGATATCCATATCAAACACCCCTTTAAACGCTTCAATAAAAATTTGAGTGGGTGCAAAAGAACCAAAATCTACAGTGGTTCCCGCCCAATCAAGAATAACGGCTTCAATACGGTTCATTTCTTTTCCTTATATTTCCCAGTAAATGGCTTTTTCTATTGCTACCAGCAATGCATCAATGTCTTTTTCATAAACTTCACCAATGTTTCCAATACGAAAACAGTCGCTTTGCGAGACCTTGCCCGGATAAATGACAAAGCCTTGTGATTTTAAATTTTGATAAAATTGCTTAAATTGGTAATCAGGCGAATTTGGTGAGTAAAATGCGGTGATAATCGGCGAATGAAGGCTATCTTCTAACAGTGTGGTAAAACCTAATTTACGCATACCAGACACCAACTTGTATTGATTCCCCTGATAACGTTGAAAGCGAGCTGCCACCCCGCCTTCTTGAGCTAACTCCTTGAGCGCTTGGGCAAACGCTAATACAGTATGAGTTGGAGAAGTAAATCGCCATTTACCTTGAAAATCTTCCATACAACGCCACTGCGCATATAAATCTAGCGATAATGAACGGGAACGCCCCTTACAACGTTCAAGCGCTTCGGTACGGGCGATAACAAAAGCAAACCCCGGAACCCCTTGAATACATTTATTTGCTGAACTAATTAAAAAATCAATGTTAAGCTCAGCAATATCCATGGGGACCCCGCCAAAACTACTCATTGCATCCACGATATAGCGTTTTTGATATTGCTTAGCTAATTTCGCGACTTTTTCTATCGGGTTTAAAATCCCTGTCGTGGTTTCACAGTGCACCATCGCAATATGCGTGATCGGGTTATCCTGTTGTAATATCTGCTCAATCTGCTGTAGATCAGGCAGAGACACTTCACCACAATCATAAATACAATGGGAAATTCCTAAACCTTGAACCATTTCTGCCATTCGAGCACCATAGGCGCCATTACTGATAATTAAGATTTTTTCTTTAGGGCCAATTGCACTGCCTAGAACAGCTTCAACCGCATAACTCCCACTTCCCTGCAGTAACACCGACGAATACCCTTTTTTATCGGTTGCCAGTGCGACTAACTGTTGGCGGATGTTTTGGACAACACCTAAATTGTAATCATCATCCCATGTACAGCTATCAAACAGCATGGCTTCCTTCACCGTTTTAGACGTCGTAAGCGGCCCCGGTGTTAATAGCAAATAATTGTTGTTTGTCATTCAATTCACCTTTGGTCTATACCAGATTGCTATTATAATGATCGTAGCCCGCCCAAAAGGTCAAAGGAAAAGTGCGTGTGAAACAAAAAATTCATATAACTATGTATAATATGGCGGAAACAATAATAGGAAATAACCATGAAATTATCCGCGGATGAAACCCCACAATACCTGCTTATCAAAGCCCAATTACAGGAAAGGATTCAAAATGGCGAGCTAAAATGTGGTGATAGACTCCCTTCAGAACGCGAACTTTGTGCTATTTTCAATACCACACGCATCACTATTCGCGAAAGTTTGGCACAGTTAGAGTCCAGTGGGGCAATTTACCGCTCTGAGCGCCGCGGTTGGTTTGTCACACCTGAGCGCCTTTGGTTGGACCCAACCCAAAATACCAATTTCCATAAACTTTGCCTCGAACAAGGTCGCCAACCAAAAACAGTTTTATTGGATGGGAAAGTTATTACCGTTCCTCTCGAGGCTATGGATCCGTTAAAACTTCAATCATTTGAACAAATTTATTTACTCACCCGCCTACGTTTTGCTGATGACAGGCCCGTTTGTTACTGTGAAAACCATTGCTTACCTGCTCGCGTTCCCGAGCTATTGCGCCATGACCTCAATGGCAGCCTGACGGAGGTATACCAAACTCATTTCAATTTAATTTATACCAGTATGCATTTGTCTTTCTACCCAACGGCAATGCCGGCTCAAGCTGCGCAAGCACTGGGCGTTACGGTTGGTCGTCCAGCCCTATTGCTGCAGCGTTTAAACTATGACCAACATGGGCGAATTTTAGATTATGATGTTGAGTATTGGCGCCATGATAGTTTGCGCATCGAAGTCGATACTTTGTAAGCATTTTTGCTTATAAAAATAATTTTAGCTATTTAGCTGTATTTCATCTTTTTGTCATATAAACCCGTTAGCGTAAAAAGCATCTGGTATATACCAGAACACATTTTACCTTAACAGGAGAAAACCATGAAACGCACCTATTTAGCAGGCCTATTAATGGCAGCCTTTTGCTCTACCTCTGTTTTTGCCGCTGATGTTGTTACTGTTTACTCCGCTGATGGGCTGCACGATGGCAACAACAGCTGGTATAAAAATCAGTTTGAGGCATTCACCAAGCAAACAGGTATCAAAGTACAATATGTTGAAAGTGGTTCAGGGGCGATAGTTGAAAGGCTCTCTAAAGAGCGTACCAATCCACAAGCGGATGTACTCATCACTGTTCCGCCATTTATCCAACGTGCAGCAAAAAACCAATTATTAGCTGAATTTACCCCCGAAGCTGCGGCTAATATTCCTAATTCAAACCACTATTACACACCGTTGGTCAATAACTACCTGACCTTTATCTATAATGCCAAACTGCTTAAATCCCCACCTGAAAACTGGAGCGCCTTACTCGATCCTCGCTTTAAAAATAAACTGCAATATTCAACCCCGGGACAAGCTGGGGACGGTACCGCAGTAATGCTACAAGTTTTCCACAGTTTTAATGGTAAAGACGCAGGGTTTGATTACCTCGGCAAATTGCAGGCTAATAACGTTGGCCCATCAGCTTCCACCGGTAAGCTCACCGCACTTGTCAATAAAGGGGAGCTTTATGTCGCTAATGGCGACTTGCAAATGAATTTATCCCAAATGGCACGTAACCCTAATGTCCAAATTTTTTGGCCTAAAGATGCCAACGGGGAGCGTAGTACGCTGGTTTTACCCTATGTTATCGGCCTAGTTAACAACGCCCCCGAAACAGAAAATGGTAAAAAACTGATTAATTTCCTTTTGGATAAACCCTCACAAAGCCGTGTCAGTGAGCTTTCATGGGGCATGCCTGTTCGTTCCGATATCACCCCATCCGATAAACAATATCATACGGCTCTTCAGATGTTAGAAGGCGTGAAAACTTGGCAACCTAATTGGGATGAAGTTGAAGTTTCCCTATCCGATGATATTTCACGTTGGCAAAAAGTCACTGACGGTGAGTAACTTAAGATGTTGATGAAACGAAAAGTCACTACAGTAATTCAGCAAACCGAACACTCAGGGATCACATTAGAGTCTTTGCGTGTCTCCTATCATAATAATGTCGTGCTTAAGCCCCTAGACTTAACCATCGAACCTGGGGAAATATTGGTGTTGATTGGCCCATCAGGTTCAGGGAAAACCACGGTACTGCGTGCTATTGCAGGGTTTGCACAACCTGATAGTGGGCGCATTTTACTCGGTGATACGGATATCACCCACCTTCCCCCGTACCAACGTGGGCTTGGTATGGTCGTGCAAAACTACGCACTCTTTCCCCATATGAAAGTGGAAGAGAATGTCGCATTTGGCTTGCGAGCACAAAAACAACCCAAAGCACTGATTAATGAACGAGTCGTTGAAGCCCTTAAAATTGTTGGAATGACAGATTACGCAACCCGCTATCCACACCAACTTTCTGGGGGGCAGCAACAGCGTGTTGCGATTGCTAGAGCGATTGCCGTAAGGCCGAGAGTTTTGTTACTCGACGAGCCGCTTTCCGCACTAGATGCGCAAATTCGTCATAATATGGTCGAAGAAATCGCCCGTTTACACCGCGAACTGCCTGAATTGACCATCCTTTATGTCACTCATGACCAAACTGAAGCACTCGCACTTGGTGATAAGATTGGCATCATGAAAGAGGGCTATTTAGTCGCACATGGTGAGAAAAATGCCTTATATCACCGCCCGCCCAACCGCTTTGCGGCTGAGTTTTTAGGCCGAGCCAATATTCTAGCCGCTACCGCACTTGGTTTTTCAACAAGCCCCGGGAAAGTGAATGTCAGTTGTGGTGGAACATTGCTGGAAGCCCATACATTAGGTATGAGAGCGGGTACACACAAATGGGTGTGCATCCGCCCGCAACACCTCACTCTATTGCCAAATACCAATACCACTAATCAGCTACAAGCCACATTAACGTCTATTCGCTGGCAGGGGGATTTAACCCATTTAATTTGTGATGTTGCCGGGGAAACCGTGAGTGTTGCCGTTACCCATTTGGCCTCACCACCTGCAGTAGGCGATAAACTCACTTTATGGTTTTCACCTGCGGATACCGTTTTAATTGAGGAATAACATGTCACATATTAGCGTGCCAAAAGGTTCATCAATAACGATAAAGCCCATTTATTGGATATTGCCCCCATTATTGGTGTTAATTACGCTGTTTTTTTATCCCTTATTGTTGATAGCACAGCAAGCACTGCAAAATGAGGCGGGAAAATGGGGACTGGACGCATTCTGGCAACTGATTGAGTCAAAACGCTTTATTAATGGGTTATGGAATACGCTCTATATCGCCATTTTGGCCACGTTAGGCTGCCTTGTGATAGGGAGTGTTTTATCGCTGATCTTGGTGTTTGTTCCTTTCCCTGGAAGCCGTTTTATTACTCAAGTGATTGATACTTTTATTGCTCTACCGACTTTTTTGATCACCCTCGCTTTCACCTTTATTTATGGTTCTGCTGGGCTACTCAATGGTACTTTGATGGCATTGTTTGATTTCGAGTTGCCACCCGTTGAGTTCCTTTATTCAATTCATGGCGTGATCCTAGCAGAAATTACCGTTTTTACCCCTTTGGTCATGCGTCCTCTCATGGCGGCACTGCGCCAAATAGACAAGAGCCAGCTAGAAGCTGCAAGTATTCTAGGCGCGCATCCTGCACGGGTTATCGCGAAAGTCATTTTCCCTGCGGCACTTCCCGCTCTACTAGCCGGTGGCAGCCTGTGCCTACTGTTAACCACCAATGAATTTGGCATCGTGCTATTTATCGGGGCGAAAGGCGTCAATACCTTGCCGATGATGGTCTACAGTAAAGCGATATTAGAGTCAGATTATGCGGTGGCATGCATGATTGCCTTAATTAACATCCTGCTTTCACTCGGGTTATTTTTCCTATACAGAATAGCGACCACTCGCCTTGGGGTAAGGAATTAATTATGTTGATTTGGTCTAAAAAAGGGCGAGCCACAGCTACTATCATTGCTATCAGCTTATTTGGTTTATTATTTTTACTGCCTTTAGTGATGATTTTAATGTCGAGTTTCAGCCGACAATGGAATGGTATTTTGCCTTCAGGGTTTACTTTTGAACATTTTGTGAACGCGTTTAGTGGGCCTGCTTGGGATGCCATATTATCGAGCCTAGTGGTTGGTTTTAGCGCCAGTCTATTTGCGTTGTTTTGTGGGCTTTGGGCTGCGTTAGCATTAAGAAGACACAGCGGGAAAATACAAAAGTGGCTGAGTATCGCATTTTATCTCCCCAGCGCCATTCCTTCTGTTTCTATCGGGCTTGGGATCCTTGTGGCATTCAGCCAAGGCTATTTACAGATGAATGGTACCTTTTGGATTGTATTTAGTGCCCATTTCGTGTTGATTTCTGCCTTTACGTTTAGCAATGTTTCCACTGGCTTAGCGCGTATTTCTCCCGATATTGAAAATGTTGCTTTTAGCTTAGGCGCTTCCCCTTGGTATCGCCTCTGCCATGTGACCTTACCACTATTGATGCCGTGGATGATTTCAGCATTAGCATTAAGCCTATCACTGTCCTTAGGGGAACTTGGTGCCACGATGATGTTATATCCCCCCGGTTGGGCCACTTTACCCGTATCTATTTTCAGTTTGACTGATAGAGGCAATATTGCAGATGGTTCGGCTCTGACGATTGTGTTAGTTTCGATTACATTATTACTAATGATGAAATTAGAGAAAGTAGCGAAAAGACTTGGGCAAAAATAAATACCAAGCCAGATAAAAGCCCATCATGGGTTTTTATCTATTTTCTCATAGCTCTAAAGTTTATTAACGATAACACACTCACATCAACACTATTATTTAATTTAAAATTAACAAACTATATTCTTAAAATTAAATTAGAAACCAATCATAAAAAAACACGCAGATTACTTAAGTAAAAAAACATAGCTATTAAAATATATAACTATTAAATAAAATATATTAGCTACGTATTTACCCCCAAACACTTAAATATGATAAACCGCCACGGTTTAAAAAAAGAGTTTTAACTCAAATTGAAATTCAAAAGCAAGATTAAATAGTTATTTAATCTCCATCTATTTAATAGAATTAATATATTTATTAGAATATAAAACTTCTCAAAATCAATAAAAGGATTTTTATTATGCATTTGCTAAAAAAAAGTGGTTTAGCACTCTTACTGTGTGTGTCTTTACCTGCTCTATCCGCCGTTCAAAATATGCCAATCAATATCAAAGGGACGTTCTCAAACGTGACCCAGCCTTGTAATGATGCCAAGCTTGAAAATACAACAAATTTTGGTGCTATCAATACATTAGAAAAAGTGGGTGATGAAACCGCATACCGTAACTCGGGTTATTTAAGTTTTTCATGCGAATTCCCTGCAGATGCGAAGCTCACTTTCGTCGCCAACAATGCGCCAAATTCACCTGAAGCATTTAAAACCTCAAGTGATGCATTTGGTGTGAAATTAAAATATAACAGCACCGAAATTAAACCTGGTCAATCTGATGATATTAAAGTAGTTAAAGGCGGAAATACTATTTACTTCTATACCAGTGTTGCTCGTTTATCCGCAAATGGCCCTAATGACTTTGGTAATCACACTTTTGATATTACTGGTAACTTAGCGATTACTTACCAGTAACAGATAGAAAAAAGATATTCGTGGCTGAGCAAGATTATTCCTCAGCCACACAATAATGGTTTAATAATATAAAAATAGATAAAGCATGATTTATCATTTGAGAAATACTATGAATTATGTCCCCCCTTTAAAAGCATTATTACCCTTCGTATTATTATTTGGCACGGTTTCTATTTCTCAAGCGGCAACACAAAATATGCCTATTCATATTAGTGGCTCCTTTTCAGCAACAACTGCAATATGTCAAATGTCGAGTAATACAATATCGAACTACCGTGCATTGTCCGTTGGGAGAAATGGAAATATAGGTCAAGAAATCGCACCGCATAAAATTGAGCTCAATATTGATTGCAATATGAACGCCAAAGCACAACTATCCTTTAATGCGCCATCAACGCCTTATTCGAGTAATTTATTTCAAACTTCCAGTAATGCATTCGGCGTTAAATTAAGCTGGCAAGGGGAGCCTATTTTCCCTAATGAAAGCGTTGCCATTACCATGACTCAGAATCAAAAAAATTACTATGTCGATGCAGTCTTAGTCAGAGTTGCGCCAAATGGGATTGGAGATTATGGCGAACACTCGTTTAATATTGCTGGAAACTTAGCGGTAGATTACCCATAGATACTGGCTGGTTTCTACTATCGCTCAATTTTCCGTCATCTTGTTGATTTTTCCACTTTTATCTCATCGTCTAGTTTTTGTACACAATAGAAACGTAAATGCAAAAATAAAAAAAATGTATTTTTCTTTATGCAAACGCTTGCGTCATGGAATGAGATGCGTATAATGCGCCACAATTTGCCGGGAGAAACTATGAACGCTGCTGCTCTATTTCTTACAGAGAACACCTCCACTGCACTGCCTTCTGGCGGTCTGGACAGCCTGTTTTTCCCCTTCTTATTTATAAAAAAGCCCCTCAATGAGGGGCTTTTTTTTGGCCTATAGACCTAATATGTCTTGCTGACACAGGAGAACAACAATGCCGAACCCTTTATACCACCGCGATATCATCTCGATTAATGATTTAGACCGTTCAGACCTTGAGTTGGTACTTAACGTCGCTGCTTCATTAAAAAAACAGCCACAACCTGAGTTTTTAAAACATAAAGTCATCGCAAGTTGTTTCTTTGAAGCCTCTACACGTACACGTTTGTCATTCGAAACGGCAATCCACCGTTTAGGTGCTTCTGTTGTTGGTTTCTCTGATAGCACCAACACTTCACTCGGCAAGAAAGGCGAAACTCTGGCAGATACCATCTCTGTCATCAGCCAATACGTGGATGCAATTGTCATGCGCCACCCCCAAGAAGGTGCCGCGCGCCTTGCTAGCCAGTTTGCAGGCCAAATCCCTGTCATTAATGCAGGCGATGGATCAAACCAACATCCAACACAAACGTTACTCGACTTGTTTACTATCCAAGAAACTCAAGGCCGTTTAGAAAACCTGCAAATTGCCATGGTCGGTGACCTAAAATATGGCCGAACTGTGCATTCCTTAACCCAAGCACTGTCTAAATTTGAAGGTAATCACTTCTACTTTATTGCTCCTGAAGCGCTTTCAATGCCAAACCATATTCTGCACATCTTAGAAGAAAAAGGCGCAACCTACAGCCTGCATAATAATATTGATGAAGTGATGCCAGAGCTCGACATTCTGTATATGACCCGCGTACAAAAAGAGCGCCTCGACCCCTCTGAATACGCGAATGTTAAAGCGCAATTTATTTTAAGTGCCGCTGATCTCCATTGTGCAAAACCGAATTTAAAAGTCTTACACCCACTGCCTCGAGTTGATGAAATCGCGGTAGATGTGGATAACACACCGTATGCTTACTATTTCCAGCAAGCAGGAAATGGGATTTATGCAAGGCAGGCATTGTTATCTCTGGTTTTAAATAAAGAATTGGCTATCTGAGGAGGAAATTACCATGACACACGACCATAAATTACAAGTTGAAGCAATCAGCCACGGTACCGTTATTGACCACATTCCTGCTCAAATTGGTTTCAAGTTACTAAAATTGTTTAAGCTAACAAAAACAGACGAACGCATCACGATTGGCTTAAATTTGCCATCAAGTAATCTAGGTAAAAAAGACATTATCAAAATCGAAAATACCTTTTTAACCCCAGAGCAAGCTAACCAATTAGCTATGTATGCCCCTGAGGCCACCGTTAATCGTATTGAAGATTACCAAGTGGTAGAAAAGCTTGAACTCACACTGCCTCACTATATCGACAACGTGTTAATTTGCCCAAATAGCAACTGTATTAGCCATAATGAGCCCGTATCAAGCAGTTTCCGTGTGAAAAAAATCGACAAAGAAGTCGCACTCACGTGTAAATTCTGTGAAAAAGAGTTCGATAGAGACGCTGTGATCAATAACCAGTAAGTTATTTTTGCGTAGACTGCGGTGTTGTCTAGGTGCAATCCATGTTTATAATAGTGCCTAACACCCCATAAAGTTATACTCAACATCATACCAAACTACAGAAACCGCTGTGGCTTGCCATATGACGAGTATTTTCTCTTTACGTGATGAAACGGAGTAGTTATGTCATACGAAATCAATACAGAAAACGCACCAGCAGCGATCGGTCCTTACGTTCAAGGCGTAGATTTGGGTAGTATGGTTATCACATCAGGGCAAATCCCTGTTGATCCTAAAACTGGTGAAGTGCCTGAAGATATCGCAGCACAAACTCGCCAATCACTGGCTAACGTAAAAGCGATTTTAGAAAAAGCTGGCTTAAGTGCGGCTAATATCGTGAAAACAACGGTATTTGTAAAAGATTTAAATGACTTTTCGACCGTGAATGCAACCTACGAAGAATTTTTCAAACAGCATAATGCACCGTTCCCAGCTCGTTCTTGCGTTGAAGTTGCTCGCCTGCCAAAAGACGTGAAAATTGAAATCGAAGCAATCGCAGTACGTAAATAACGATTAATTCGAGCCAAACACCCCATCCTTTGAGTGGGGTGTCTTTCATTACTGTCTACCTCCGATACAGAATAAATTCCCCGTCACAGTAGTCATCTTCATGCTTTGCGAATAAAGAAAATCACATCTCTTTTTTATTTAGATCACTGATATGAATACTAGCAACTGAAAAGATTTATTTCCTCTGCGCTTTTGATATTCATACAAATTATTTTTTTCCTTGTTTTAAATCAAATAGTGGTGATCTAAAAAAAAGCAAAATCCCATATATTGTGCTTTAATTACACCAGATGACACAACATATAGTATTTATTCACATTTTATCCACAGATTAGTACCCGTGATAAACATGGCGAATAGCTGAAGTCGCATTGTGGATAACTTAACAAGGAGAATGCCCGTGGGAACGGTTGTTATAAAAAGAGATGGTTGTCAGGTCGGTTTTGACCTTCCACGAATTCAAGAAGCCGTTAAACGTGCAGCGGCTGCTGTGAATGTTAAGGATGACGATTATTGTCTTCAGGTTGCTTCTGCTGTTACAGAGCAACTTTGCAGCCGTGACCGAGTGGATATCGCTGACATTCAAGATGCAGTTGAAAACCAGCTGATGGCCGGGCCTTATAAAGACTTAGCCCGTGCTTACATTGAATATCGCCACGATAGAGACAGCGAACGTGAAAAACGCAGCCAATTGACGCATGACATTCGTGGGTTAATCGAACAAAGTAACGTCTCTTTACTCAATGAAAATGCCAATAAAGACAGTAAAGTGATCCCGACACAGCGCGATTTACTCGCGGGTATTGTCGCTAAACACTATGCAAAACAACATATTTTGCCGAGAGATGTCGTTATTGCACACGAACGAGGCGAAATTCACTATCATGACCTCGACTATGCACCTTTTTTCCCGATGTTTAACTGTATGTTAATTGACCTTGAAGGTATGTTAACGAATGGCTTTAAAATGGGAAATGCAGAAATAGAGCCACCAAAGTCTATTTCAACGGCCACTGCCGTCACAGCACAAATTATCGCCCAAGTTGCTAGCCATATATATGGCGGTACGACAATTAACCGTATTGACGAAATTTTAGCGCCATATGTCGCAATCAGCTATGAAAAGCACCTAAAAGTCGCCAAAGAGTGGGGAATTGCAGATGCGGAAGGTTATGCACACAACCGTACAGATAAAGAGTGTTATGATGCTTTTCAATCCTTAGAGTATGAAGTCAATACACTTCACACCGCAAATGGCCAAACCCCTTTTGTGACCTTCGGTTTTGGCCTTGGAACGTCTAAAGAAGCGAGGCTCATTCAGCAATCAATTCTGAAAAATCGCATTGCCGGCCTTGGCAAAAACCGCAAAACAGCCGTTTTCCCGAAACTCGTATTTGCAATTAATGATGGCCTAAACCACAAATTAGGTGACCCTAATTACGACATCAAACAACTCGCTTTAGAGTGTGCGAGTAAGCGCATGTACCCTGATATTCTTAACTACGATCGCGTTGTTGATGTGACTGGGTCATTTAAAACACCTATGGGTTGCCGCAGCTTCCTTGGCGTCTATGAAGAAAATGGGCAACAAATTCATGATGGGCGCAACAATTTAGGCGTTATCAGCCTAAACTTGCCTCGCATTGCTATCGAAGCGCAAGGTAATGAAGATGCATTTTGGGCATTACTGGATGAACGTCTAGCAATTGCCAAAAAAGCCTTAATGACCCGCATTGCCCGTTTAGAAACCGTAAAAGCGCGCGTCGCGCCAATTTTGTATATGGAAGGCGCCTGCGGTGTTCGGTTAAAAGCTGACGATAACGTTGCTGAGATCTTTAAAAACGGACGTGCGTCTATTTCCTTAGGTTACATTGGGTTGCATGAAACCATCAATGCGCTTTTTGGCACACAGACTCATGTCTATGATGATGAAAAATTACGTAAAAAAGCGGTCGAGATTGTCAGCCGCTTACGCCAAGCCACTGATGAGTGGAAAGCCCAAACAGGCTACGGTTTCAGCTTATACAGCACACCAAGTGAAAACTTGTGTGACCGTTTTTGCCGTATCGATACCGCTGAATTTGGGGTGATACAAGGTGTTACCGACAAAGGTTACTACACCAACAGCTTCCATTTAGATGTTGAAAAACAAGTCAATCCTTACGATAAAATTGATTTTGAAGCCTCTTACCCAGCTATCGCGAATGGTGGGTTTATCTGTTACGGCGAATATCCTAACTTACAACATAACGTTAGAGCCTTAGAGGACGTGTGGGACTACAGTTATCAACATGTGCCTTATTATGGGACTAACACTCCAATTGACGAGTGTTATGAATGCGGTTTCTCGGGTGAATTTTCTTGTACTAGCAAAGGCTTTACCTGCCCTGCTTGCGGCAATCATGACACAAATAGAGTTTCTGTCATTCGTCGAGTTTGCGGTTATTTAGGTAGCCCAGATGCCAGACCATTCAATGCAGGAAAACAGGAAGAAGTGAAGCGTCGTATCAAGCACTTAGGTAACGGCCAAATAGGTTAATGCTATGAATTATCACCAATATTATCCTGTTGATGTGGTCAATGGCCCAGGAACTCGCTGTACGCTGTTTGTCGCAGGCTGTGTTCATCAATGCCGTGGTTGCTACAACCAAAGTACATGGCGAGTGGATTCAGGCACACCATTCACCCAAGAAATGGAAGACCAGATTATCCAAGATTTGCAGGATACGCGAATCCATCGGCAAGGGCTTTCCCTTTCAGGCGGAGACCCGCTGCACCCAGCCAATTTACCTGCGGTGCTCAAGTTGGTAAAGCGCGTAAAAGCTGTTTGCCCAGATAAGGACATCTGGTTATGGACAGGATACACATTGGGTGATTTCACGCTTGAACAGCAAAAAGTGGTGAGTTTTGTCAATACCGTGATTGACGGCAAATTCGAGCAAGATTTACATGACCCGCGCTTAATTTGGCGCGGTAGCTCGAATCAGGTGATCCACAGACTGCGTTAAATTTGCCGTTCCCAATATAGTTTGGTACCAAAACCTAATTTGTTATCCACCATTTTGACATTCTGTAAGTGAAGCTGCCAAACAGGCAGTTTCGCTGCTATTGCCACAGGGAAACGACGGCAGTAGAAACCGCGAGAGAGCTGTGCGTCCTCACTTTCTAATATTTTAATTTCACCTGTAAATTGAATACCTTGTATTGCATTCACAGCTTTGGTCTGTGCCGATATTGTGCCAGCAACCTGTGGGTTAGCCACCATCAATTGCCCATGTTTTGAATTTGGATCTGTCATTAAAATCAGGCACATCTTTTTCGCATCAAATGCATAGTAACAACTGGCAGGCCAGATATCATTGTTATGGTGAGCAAAAAGGGAAAAAACGTGTTGGCGGGCAATATAGCGTTGGATGTGTTTTAACGTTTGTTCAGGCGTCATAGCGGTTTCCATATAAACCCGTTCAGAACAAGCTTTCAGGGTATTCCCCTTAAGCTTGCTTAAACTGTTCTGAACGTAGGCATAAAATTCGCTATTACTATACTCTAACTAGCTGAAATATTAACCTAAATGTTTTTAGACTTATACGCCAACTAAATTCGAGTATTTATTCTAAATAATTCGAGTTGTAGCTAGGCGGCAAGTGAACGAGGCGCTAGGAGCATACATAAGTATGTGACTAGTGCGAATGAACGCGGCCAACAACGCTACGGCTCGAAGTATGACGAGTAAATATGACGAATAAATTTATTTGTAGATAGCCGCAGTACCACTCATGCTATTCTCACCGCCAGCTGAAATCACACGGAATGAAGTCGCACCAGCTTCATCAGCTTTTTTGGCCAATTGTGCGGTCAGGTCATTAACACTTACCGCACCAGTTACTGATACATAACCTGTTGCAGGTTGACTAGTATGTTGAACTTCTTCAGCGGCCATTGAACCAAATGAAACAGCACCTAAAGCTAAAGCAGCAGCAAATAATGTTGATTTTTTCATTGTACATTCCTTCTTGTAAACTTGATTTTTAGTTGGGATTTTTACTGTCCCTCTGTGATATGGATCATATTATGCGCTTTATTTTGAAAAGAAAATTAGCTAATTTTGCTATAGTTATTCAAATATTTTGAATGTAAACTTAGGTTGAGGTTACAAATTTGTGACAGTTTCATATCATTTTTTATTTAAATTTTAATATGTTATAAATATCTTACTTAACGAATATATTCGTTGTAACCTTATATTTTCTTCTTATAAATCAGCACAGAATGATAAAAAAAACTCTAGAAAAAAAACAATTAAAACAAAGTGATTGGTATCTTTACTTAGTAAGAGAGAAAAATAACGCTTTGTATTGTGGTATCACCACCGATGTACAACGTCGTTTTGAGCAACATAAGGCAGGAACAGGAGCAAAAGCATTGAAAGGAAAAATGCCACTAGAACTGGTATTTTCTTGTTTTATTGGTTCTCGCTCAGCCGCGTCAAAAATAGAATATCAAGTTAAGCAACTGAATAAAAAGACAAAAGAAAGGCTGGTCATTGACCAGCCTGATGACCTAGTTAACTACTTAGCTAACTATAAGTTATTGAAGTGTGAAGGGTAAGTCACTAAACCTTGATGTTCCCCAATCTCGCCATTTTCTAAGCCACAAACCAAAAAGTGGGCTTGTTGTTCAGGCCATTGGCAACTTATACCGTGGGTTGCAGCTGGTTCAAAACCGAAACGTGAATAGTAGCGTTCATCGCCCAGTACAACGACCGCACCGTAACCAAACTCATTGAGGCTATCTAACCCTTCATAGACCAGTTTTTCTGCAATTCTTTGGCCTTGATGCGCTTTATTTACCGCTAATGGTGCAAGACCTACCCATTGTACGTCTTCCTCGTTAACGTCCACTGGCGTGAAGCCAACATAGCCGATCACTTCACCATCATCATTTGTTGCCACAACACCGAGCGTTAGCAAACCATCTTCACGTAAATGTTGAACAAGGTTAGCTTCCGCTTCAGTTGGAAAGGTTTCTCGCAATAATTTATCAATACCCATTGCGTCGACAGGGATTTCAACTCGGATTAGCATGATGTTAACACAGGCGATTTATGCTCTGCGTCCTCGCTTTCATGCACGGTTTTAATCACATCGGCCAATTGTAGCAAAGCAAAACGCAGTGGAGCTGGCATGTTTTCAAGCTCGAAAGCATCCATTAAATTCTTCACATAGAGGCCGAGTTCGGTATCCCCTTCAATCACCAGCCTACGCTGGAAAAAGAGTGTGTCAGGGTCTTCTTTACGTGCAGCAATCAGTACCAGATCATTCGCATTACCACTCACGCTAACATCCGCTTCTGCATGCTGTTTTACGGAGAGTTGGCCACCCTGCAAACTGATAAACCAGACTAACGCTAAGTCACGAACCTCAACTTTTAGCCATTTGTCTTCAAGAAAATCCAGCTCCCCTTCCTTCACTGACTCACGAAATTGCCAGCTTAACAACTGTTCAAGGACCTGACGCTGCAGTGCGAATGGGGTCACTTTCAAAGGCAGTTTTAAAAATGAAGGGCCTTTTGTGATGAGTTGAGAACGAATTTTACTTAACACAGTACTGACTCCCGTAGTAATTGTCTGCCCGTTTTCGTGTAACTACTTAACAACAGTAGCAGCTCGAATTATTTAGGGTAACATATTGCATATTTAGATGGTTAAATTTTCAACGCTAATAACTCCATTTTTTGAAGTCATTAACCTAACATTTGACTCATGATGAGTTATCTTGCCAAAAAATGATATTATTGGTTTGATCCTATATCAACTTTTGCCCATCCAGCCAATATTTATTTCTCACATCCCTTTGATAAAAACTATCTCTAATTACCTATTTTCTCCAACAAACATTCAAAAATCAGTCAAAAATAATTCATATTCCATATTTATAAAACTTATTCTCTGATATTTGGTGAAGTCTCTTTATTACCCACCAGCCTCCTTATTTCCTTAACGACCTTAATTAACGAATACTGATATCCATTAACAATTTCTCTGCTCTAAATCAAAATCTATAACAGTTCTGTTGACTAGAATGTCAGCTGTTAAATTTTATACAGGGATAGGACAATGGAATTACTCTGCCCCGCAGGGAATTTGCCCGCTTTAAAAGCGGCTGTCGATAACGGTGCTGATGCCGTTTATATTGGATTAAAGAATGATACCAATGCGCGCCATTTCGCAGGGCTTAATTTTACGGAAAAAAAACTGCACGAAGCAGAGCGCTATATTCATAACCGTAAACGTAAATTACATATTGCGATTAATACGTTTGCGCATCCTAATGGTTACGAACGTTGGCAAAACTCCGTCGATCTTGCAGCAGATCTCGGTGCCGATGCGTTGATCTTAGCCGATATCGCAATGTTAGAGTACGCTGCAAATAAATACCCGCATATTGAAAGACATGTTTCAGTTCAAGCCTCTGCCACCAATACAGAAGCCATTCGCTTTTATCAACGCAATTTCGATGTGCATCGCGTCGTACTTCCTCGCGTTTTATCCATTCATCAAGTCAAACAACTGGCTAGAAATAGCCCTGTACCACTTGAGGTATTCGCCTTTGGTAGCCTGTGCATTATGGCAGAAGGACGTTGCTACCTTTCTTCTTATCTTACTGGTGAGTCACCAAATACCGTAGGTGCATGTTCCCCAGCACGTTTTGTTCGCTGGCAACAAACAGAAGAAGGAATGGAATCTCGCTTAAATAATGTGTTGATAGACCGTTACCAAAAAGATGAAAATGCAGGCTATCCAACGCTATGTAAAGGACGTTATCTTGTCGATGAACAGAAATACCATGTCCTGGAAGAGCCCACCAGCCTCAATACTATTGAATTATTACCTGAGTTGATGGCAGCGAAAATTGCTTCTGTCAAAATTGAAGGCCGCCAGCGTAGCCCCGCTTACGTAACGGAAGTGACCCGTATTTGGCGACAAGCCATCGACCGCTACAAATCCAACCCTAATCACTTTGTCACCGACCCGAAATGGCTAAAAGCATTAGGTGGGCTTTCTGAAGGAAGCCAAACTACATTGGGCGCCTATCACCGTAAATGGCAGTAATTTAAAAGGTAAATATCATGCAGTACTCGTTAGGATCTGTTCTTTATTATTGGCCAAAACAGACGCTGGAAGATTTTTATCAACACGCCATGCAAAGTGATGCCGATATTATTTATCTCGGTGAGACGGTGTGCAGTAAGCGTCGAGAAATGAAGCCCAATGACTGGATAGAACTCGCCCAGCAGCTCGCTAAAAGTGGCAAACAAATTGTCCTGAGCACCCTTGCTCTCCTTCAAGCACCTTCAGAACTTAAAGAGATCAGCAAGTTAGTTGATAATGGTGAGTTTCTCGTTGAAGCCCATGATTTTGGTGTGATCAACATGTTAGCCGAAAGAAACCTGCCTTTTGTCGCGGGCCACGGTTTGAATTGCTACAACGCGCAAACCTTAAATATTCTCTTACGCCAAGGCATGGTGCGCTGGTGTATGCCTGTAGAGCTTTCTCGAGATTGGTTAGTCAATTTACTTAACCAGTGCGATGATATCGGCATTCGTGGCAAATTTGATGTTGAGGTCATGAGCTATGGGCACTTGCCACTTGCCTATTCCGCGCGCTGTTTTACTGCACGCTCTGAAAATAAGCAAAAAGACGAGTGTGAAACTTGTTGTATTAATTACCCTCAAGGGCGCAAAGTGCTCTCCCAGGAGCAACAGCAAGTGTTTACGTTGAATGGCATTCAAACGCTCAGTGGCGCATGCTATAACCTGGGCAATGACCTGCATTCAATGCATGAGCTTGTGGATATTGTGCGCATTTCCCCTGAAGGTATTGGATCCCTTGAGATAATCAAGCAGTTTAAAGCCAATGAAAGTGGGGATATTCCGCTAAATATAGCCAATCAAAACTGCAATGGCTATTGGCGGCAAATTGCAGGGTTGTTGCTAGTGCCTTGATATACAATAGGTAATGAGCTCGAACTATAGCTCATTACCTTAACCAAATAATTCACTGTGCGAACCAATATCAACGAAAGTGATTAAATTACCTTTATCTGACAAGCGATAAACCAGTAAGAAATCACCACCAATATGAAGCTCCCTAGCTCCTTGCCATTCATGACCTTCTAATTCATGGTCAAGATATTCTTTTGGTATTATTTTTTGAGAAAACAGTATTTCCATAACGAGAACAGCCGCATTCATATCCCTACGGCCCGCTCGGTTATATCGTTCCCATGACTTCTTAAACGTTGGTGTATAAGCAACCTGCCTTGGTTGCTTAGCTCGCTTATTACTTGGCTTCTGAGTCAACTTTGCTTAACTCCACCATCATTTCGTTAATTGAATCGTAGTGCTGCTCAATAGCTTTAGCTTCTTTCAACGCTAGTGTAGTTTTCAGCGAAGGTTGCTTACGTTTGATTTCAAAGGGAACTCTTTGCTCTTGAACTACTTGCTCTAAAAACAAACGAATAGCTGCGCTAATAGTCAAACCACAATCTTGTAATACACTCGTGGCTTCCGCTTTTAATTGTTCATCAATTCGACTACGAACATCTGTTGTTTTCAATAGTGTTGACATATCATCCCCCCACACATATCAAACGTAGCTACATTGTGACTACATTGTGGTTGAGTTTAGCATTTGTCGATTAATTAGTCATTATTTCTTTAGGCCGCCTTTTCTAATAGACAATAAACACGATTAAATATTAATGCCGATGCCTGCGCCAACGGTTAAACATATGGCTAATATGACGTAGTTCGCCATCTCGGAGCATACCGATGAATACCCCAATGACCGTATAAATAACCCCTAAAATCAGCATCATCACGATATCCATCAGGACATCGCTAAACGGTAGCCCCATTTGATTAAGACCTGCCATGGCATTCGTGGCCCATGTTGATGGCAATGCTGAAGCAATCATACGTACCCAGTCAGGCATCGCTTGCAGTGGCCAAATCGTTCCTGACATGTAAAACACTGGGGTCGTAATGAATGCCAAAGTTAAATAAATCATTTCAACGCTGCGCAAACATTCTGTCACTAACTTGCCAAGCCCCAGAACAGCCAATAGGAATGGAAACGTGAACATCCAAATCACGTACAGTGGCGCTTCTTGCCGATATCCCAATACCCACGGCCAAAGGGCAAAAAATACGGTAGATAAAAATAACCAAATCGGAATTAGAGCAGATAACGCCCCTAAATAAACGGCTAATGGCGGTTTTCCTTTAGGTGTAGAACGCACCGCGATACTAACTCGCACACAGGCAATCAGCAGGGAGTGCTGCAATAACATCACCAAAAGGCCAGGAAACACAATCGCTGCAAAGCTGATCCCTGGGTTATACAATGGCTCAGTTTCACTGCGAATAGGGGTAATAATCACTTTGGCTTGCTCTTGGCTATAGCCTGCTTTAGTGAGTAACTGGGTGTTATAGGCATTGAGCAGTGTTTGATAGGCTTTTGATAACTCTTGCTGAATTTGCCCACTCGCTAGCCGGTTGGTCCCATCACCATACACTGGCACAGTGATATTTTTACCGCTCAGTAAGTGTTGTTGAAAATCCGTTGGAATAATAATTATCGCAAATAGCTTTCTCGCAATCATATCCTGCCGCGCTTGAGCAAGGTTGTCATAACTCTGCAATTGCACTTTTGGTGTTGCATCGAGATCACGAATTAGCTCACGGCTTGCCGTGCTGTGGTCCATATCAATCACGGCAACAGGTAAATCCCAAAGAACAGGCTTTGCATAAACTAAGCTCATAACACACAGAGAAACCAACAATAACAACCACATCGGTTTTTCCAGCATCCCCAGCAGCACTTTACGAAAGGTTGCAAAATAGATGGACATCAGACAGCCCCCCCTTGGTTTTCTAACCGTTTTATTAATCGCTTACGGATTAAAAAGCCAATCACAAAGGGGTAAATCAATAAGAATAGACACACTTGAACGATGCGAGAAAAGGAAATCTCCCGCAAGAAAATATCAAACATAGCATTTAATGTATGAGTAAGTGGTTCAATATTCGAAATAATTTGCGCAGGCAATATCATTGATAGCTCCGGTACCGCCATACCCGAAAAGGCCAAAGCGATACTCACCAACATCCCTATCAAGCTATATGCCATGATGGCACTTGAGGTAAAACTAAACAGTAATAAGCCGATACTTTGTGCTGCTATCACATAGAAAAACCCTAATACAATCATATATAACGGGTTCCCTACCACTTTAGCATCAAAGATAGTGACCAATGCCGCAATCTCTACAGCAAGTAATATACTGAAAAATAAGGTGTAAGGAGCTAGCTTCCCGAGCAGCGCCATGATAAACGGTTTAACACTTTGTAAGGTGGAACCCCGTGACATCGTATAGATTGTTGCGGTAACAACAAACAGCTGCAGCATATGAATAGTTGCGGCAAACTGTTGATAATAAATATAACTACCACTCGGGTTGAATAAGCTGTCATAAGAGAGTGTCACTTGAGCTAACGGTGGCAATGCCTTTCCCATTGACTTCGCCATTTCTTGGCGATACTTCGCATTCAGCTCTGCCACCAGCCCACTAAAATCTTGAATGGCATAACTGCCTGATGCATAAAAGAGTGCATTATAATACATACGAAGTTCAGGCTGACGACCCCGTAAGACATCTTCTTCAAAGTTATGAGGAATATACAATAACGCGTAATCTTTTGAACTACCGAGTCGTTTTAATGATGTACTGAGATTGTCATCAATGGTTTTCACATCCGCATGTGGGCCCGCGTCGAGGTCACGAATAATCTGCCGAGACACCGGGCTATGGTTATTATCCACCACAGAAACGGGCAAATCCATTAATGTCCCCTCTGAGAAGTTAGCACTAACTAACGTAAACAGCATTAATGGAAACAGCCAACTTAACCAATGAAAAACAGGGCTACGAATAGCCATTTGGGTTTCACGGCTAAAGGCGTGCTCAAAACCGTGCCAAGCGAACTTAAATTTCATGGCAACACCTTTTACTTATCCCAGTGCCATAACACACTCATGCCAGGCCTTAGCCCTTCAATCGGCTCTACAGGATATAAGCGAATTTCAAATGTTTTTAAATCGAAGTCACCGGTTGCACGTGTCGCTCGTTTTGTCGCATAGTCACCTTTCGGCGCAATATAGCGAACCTCAGCTTCAATCAACTTGTTCCCCAAGGCAGGTACATCCAGCTGCACTTTGTCGCCTTTTTTTACATCAACTAAAATATCTTCACGCAAGTTATAGACAAAATAAGCTTGCGGTAGACGTATTAATGAAACTAGAGGACTTCCGGCATTAAATAGCTCACCAATTTCTGCTGGGATAGGTCCTACCTCCCCATCTACAGGGGCTTTAACTTGCAAATCATCAACCTGTACTTGCAATTCAGCCAATTTCTGTTCTGCCTGATTAAGTGCGGCTTCATATTGATGGCGTAATTCAATACGGTCACCATTCTGGCCTTCTTCTAATCGGGCTTTTGCCCCTTGTACTTGCGAAAATGCCACTTCTTTGGCCTTACGTGCGTTATCTAACTCATTCGCTGAAACATACCCTTTGTTTTTTAAATTACTCAAACGTGCATATTCACGAGATGCATTTTGATACTGGGAGTTGGATTGCGCCAAGGTGGCCTGAAGATCACGAATAGTTTCTTCGCGAGTACCATTAATAGAGAGCTCTAGCTGTGCTTTTGCTTGGTCTCTTGCGGCTTTTGATGCTTCATATTGCGCTTGCAGCTCAGGGCTTTCTAATGTTAATAAGAGTTGCCCTTGTTTTACGTCATCACCTCGCTCAATATGACGCTCAATCACCCGCCCTTTTGCTTTCGACGTGACGATGACTTCAGGTGCATCCACTTCCCCCTGCAACAATAAATATTGGTTATGAGAATGAAAAAGTGCCGCTGCTGCGATTAAGATAAGCATCAGCAAAATCAGTGCTATTGTTCTTTTTTTCATTATTTATGTGAACCTTAAATAATAACGGGGGAAACTATCATCCCTAGAGTATGACAAGAAAGTTAAATACAGTGTTAATAAATTCGTGCGCAAGATCACGAAAAGGTAGGACATTGATTAATATTGAAACGATTTTGGCCTTATGTCAAATAATGATGAACGTACTTTTCTCAAATGTCGATTACTTAACCAATGGCTTACGGTATAATGCCAGCCAAATAAAAACTAATAAAAGATAGTTAAAGTGAATAACCCTCCCCCAATTCAGCGCTAAAAAGTAATTCGGTGAGATAGAAAACGACAAGAGAAGATAGCTTGGGGAGCATACACAAGTATGTGACCCAAGGAGCTGAACGCAGTCAACACCCCCAGAATGTGAAATATGACGAGCATGTACGAATTTGACTTAATATTACTCCTCCTCCAGCAAATGTGCGTCTACTTAGTGATCGCATGGGTCCTCAGTCGCACCCCGCTGGTTATCCCCTTACTTAAAGTTACCATCCGCTTACCTCACAAGGTAATGTGCTACCTAATTTTTTCAGTATTTTGCATTATCGGTACTTATTTTGGTTTGCATATCAATGATTCTATTGCGAATACTCGCGCCATTGGTGCCGTACTTGGTGGCTTATTAGGTGGCCCTGCGGTAGGCTTTGCCGTCGGTTTTACTGGCGGATTACATCGTTACTCATTGGGTGGCATGAGCGCCTTTGCCTGTATGGTCTCAACGATTGTTGAAGGGTTAATTGGTGGGCTAGTTCATCGTCACTTTATGAAACGTGGCGAAATTAATAAAATTTTTAACCCTGTGATCGCCAGCTGTGTCACTTTTATTGCTGAAATCATACAGATGCTAATTATTTTGTTGTTAGCAAAACCTTTCGATGAAGCCCTCGAACTTGTTAAAAATATCGCGGCACCGATGGTTATCGCGAACACGATTGGCGCAGCCATGTTTATTCGTATTTTACTCGACCGCCGCGCTATTGTTGAAAAATACACCACTGCATTCTCTGCTCAGGCGCTAAAAATCGCCTTAACTACTGAAGGAATTCTGCGTAAAGGCTTCAATGCTGACAACAGTATGAAAGTCGCTAAGATTATTTATCAAGAATTAGAAATTGGTGCCGTTGCTATTACTGATCGTGAAAAAATACTCGCATTTATTGGTATTGGTGCTGATCACCATCGGCCCGGAACACCGATCTCATCCATTCAATCAAGACAAGCCATTGAAAATAATGAAGTTGTATATGCTGACGGTAATGAAACCCCGTATAAATGTTCATTAAGCCCTACCTGCAAGCTTGGTTCTGCATTAGTGATCCCATTACGTGGGGAAAACGAAAAGGTCATTGGCACAATAAAACTGTATGAAGCGAAAAATAGCCTGTTTAGTTCCATAAACCGGACCCTAGGTGAAGGGATCGCTAGCTTATTTTCTGCACAAATTTTAGCGGGCCAATATGAGCGCAATAAACAATCACTTTTACAGTCAGAAGTGAAGTTACTTCATGCGCAAGTGAACCCTCACTTTTTGTTCAATGTGCTCAACACGCTGCAAGCTGTGATCCGCAAAGATAGCCAGCAAGCAGGCCAGCTTGTGCAGTATATTTCGACATTTTTTCGCAATAATTTAAAACGGCCTGAACAAAATGCCACGCTTGGTGAAGAAATTGAACATATCAACGCCTATTTGCAGATAGAGAAAGCCCGTTTTCAAGAAAACTTACAGATCCATATCGAAATTCCTGAGGAAGTTAAACAGGTTGAACTTCCTGCATTTACCTTGCAACCCCTTGTTGAAAATGCAATTAAACACGGTACCTCACAGTTATTAGAGACTGGATATATTACAATACGCAGTTATATCGGTAGCAAGCACGTCTATATTGAAATAGAAGATAACGCGGGGCTCTACCAACCAGCGAAGCAAAGTGATGGCTTAGGGATGGGCTTAGTCGATAAACGCTTACGTTTAAAATATGGCGAACAATATGGTATCAGTGTAGAACATGAGCCGGAAAAATTCACTCGAATGAAAATTCGCCTGCCTTATTTGGCTACAACATAATAATGATAAAATTACCTCTATGAATGTATTGATTGTTGATGACGAACCTCTGGCACGTGAAAACGTGCGTTGCCTACTCGAAGAGCACGATGATATTGAAATTATTGGTGAATGCGCCAATGCGATTGAAGCAATTGGAATGATCCACAAAAAAAAGCCTGATGTGGTTTTTCTGGATATTCAAATGCCACGCTTAACAGGCCTTGAAATGGTGCGCATGTTAAACCCAGAAGACCGCCCCTATATTGTGTTTCTTACCGCTTTTAATGAATTTGCCATTCAGGCTTTTGAAGAACATGCATTTGATTACTTGTTAAAGCCGCTTGAAACGGAGCGACTGGAAAAAACCTTGAATCGCTTACGTCAAGGTAAGCAAAAGCAGAACCTTGAACTTCTAGCCAATAACGAACCGCTAAAATTTATTCCATGCACAGGGCACAGCCGCATTTACTTAATGAAGCTTGATGAGGTGCTATATGCCACTTCGCGTATGAGTGGTGTGTATGTGATGAGCACACAAGGGCAAGAAGGCTTTACTGAGCTCACCTTGCGCACATTAGAAATGCGCACACCATTAGTGCGCTGCCATCGCCAATATTTGGTCAATATGACTCAGCTGAATGAAATTCTGTTTGGTGATAGTGGGCAAGCAGAGTTAGTACTTAGTTCCGGTGAACATATACCTGTCAGCCGTCGTTACCTCAAACCACTGAAAGAGGCACTGGGCTTGGTTTGAATTACTAAATAATTAAAATCTCAGGCCCTCGTTGCTCTATAAGATGTAACATGCGAAGAGCTGGGCCGCTGGGTTTTTTTTCTTCTCTTTCCCACTTAGAAACGCTTTCCTTAGACATACCTAAAACTAAAGCTAATGTTGCTTGCGACATTCCATATTGAGCACGGAGTTGCTTTATTTGTGCACCACTCATCATAGGTATAACTTTTATTTTTTTATTTATATTTCGAGCTCTAACTTTCCTTTCTAAATCATTAACTAAACTTTCTGGTGCCGCATCAACATTATGTAATTCTTTAGCTAGCTCAAGCATGTTTTCTAATTTATTGCTCATCAGTAAGTTCCTCCAAAATATTACACAAAACTAAATCAGCAATTTTATCATCCGTATAGCTAAGAAAAAGTCGAGATAGGCCCTTATATGCATCTAACTCATCTTCTGCAATTTCCTTTGCTCCTTTGGAACTTATATTACTTTTATCCCACCCATCAGCAAAAAAGAGATGGTGGCTTGCTTTAAAGAAGATAATAACTCTGATCCCACCACTTTTCCCTTTCCCATTAATCGCGATCCTTTTTTTAATTACACCGCTCCCTAAGTCTGCCTCATAAAACCCCTGTAAAACTTCATTTGCAGCCTTAAGTAACTGTTTATCTTTTATATTGATTTTTTTAGTGCTTCGCTTAAATGATGAAATTTTATAGAACGCCACAACTACTCTCCATGTAGTACTCATTACTATAGTAGCAAGTGCTATTTTTGAAGGCAATCTGTATCGTTCATTTTTAAGGCAACAAAAAAACCCGCATTTCCAAGAAATACGGGTTTTCATTTATTAGGAATTAAATTCCCTAAAACCTAGCAATTACGCGTTATGGCTGCTGCTACGACGACGAGGTGCCGCATTAGTGCCATCTTGGCGTGGAGCAGAGTTACCACGGTCACGGTTACCACCGCCACGACGCTCACCACCGCCACGACGTTCGCCACCGCGCTCACCACCACGGTCATTACGACGACCTGCCCCGAAACCACCTTCGCTACCGCCTTCACGACGTGGACCACCACGACGCTCACCGCCACCGCGACGTTCGAACGGTTGTGCATCACCGATCAGCTGCATTTGAGTAGGTTTATTCAAAATACGTGCGCGACTTAAATGTGTTAACACGTCAGTTGGCATGCCTTTTGGTAATTCAATTGTCGAGTGAGTTCCGTACAATTTGATATTACCGATATAACGGCTGCTGATATCCGCTTCGTTAGCAATCGCCCCAACAATGTGACGAACTTCCACACCATCATCACGGCCAACTTCAATACGGTACATTTCCATGTCACCCACATCACGACGCTCACGACGACCGCCACGCTCACCGCGCTCAGCACGGTCAAAACCATTGCCGTTGCTGTTACGGTCACGACGATCACCACCACGACGGTCATCACGGTCATTAAATTCACGACGTGGACGACGTGGCGCATCAGGTGGCAGGATCAGTGCACGCTCACCTTGAGCCATTTTTAATAATGCCGCTGCCAATGTTTCCATGTCGACATCTTCTGATGGAGACATTTTCGCTAACAGTGAACGATATTGGTCTAAATCGCTGCTTTCTAATTGCTGTTGAATTTTCTCAGCAAATTTCGCCTGACGACGTTGGCTCAACAGATCTGCATCTGGTAATTCAACTTCAGGGATAGTCAGCTTCATCGTGCGTTCAACATTACGCAGCAGACGACGTTCACGGTTCTCAACGAACAGTAACGCACGACCTGCACGGCCTGCACGACCTGTACGACCAATACGGTGAACGTAAGACTCAGCATCCATTGGGATGTCATAGTTAACAACTAAACTAATACGCTCAACGTCCAGACCACGTGCTGCAACGTCAGTTGCGATCAAGATATCTAAACGACCATCTTTTAAGCGCTCTAAAGTTTGCTCACGCAGTGCTTGGTTCATGTCACCATTCAGTGCTGCACTGTTGTAGCCATTGCGTTCTAACGCTTCAGCCACTTCTAATGTCGCATTTTTGGTACGCACGAAAATAATCGCTGCATCGAAGTCTTCCGCTTCTAAGAAACGTACTAATGCTTCATTTTTACGCATGCCATACACTGTCCAATAGCTCTGAGCAATGTCTGGACGAGTGGTAATGCTAGCCTGAATACGAATTTCTTTCGGGTCTTTCATAAAACGACGTGTAATACGACGAATTGGCTCAGGCATTGTTGCAGAGAACAGCGCAGTTTGGTGCTCAGCTGGAATTTGGCTCATGATGTTTTCAACATCTTCAATGAAGCCCATACGCAGCATTTCATCAGCTTCGTCTAAGACTAAGCCTTTTAATTTAGAAAGATCTAACGTGCCACGTTTTAAGTGATCAAGAAGGCGACCCGGTGTACCCACAACAATTTGTGGTCCTTGGCGCAGTGCACGTAATTGTACGTCATAACGTTGACCACCATACAGGGCAACAACGTTAACGCGGTTCATATGTTTAGAGAAATCGCTCATTGCTTCCGCCACTTGAACAGCCAACTCACGAGTTGGAGCAAGTACTAAAATTTGCGGAGCTTTTAAATCTGGGTCGATGTTATGCAGTAATGGCAAACTAAATGCAGCCGTTTTGCCGCTACCCGTTTGTGCCATACCTAAAACATCATTGCCATCCATTAACAATGGAATACATTGTTGCTGGATTGGAGATGGTTTTTCATATCCCAGGTCATTCAGTGCTGTCAAAATAGATGCTGATAAACCTAACTCAGCAAAAGAAATATCGGTCTCAGTAGTCATGTAAAGGTGCCTCATACTTAATGGCAGCCAGTTTACATAACCATGGGAAAATCATTTCGGTCATTTTCATTTAAAATGTGAACTGGCTCAAATTGTGTTTATTAAACGAACAAATAGGCCGTCACCCCGAGGGATGATGACTTAAAAAAATATCGTGAAATGTTCGTCAGCTATTGCTGGCCCGATTCTAAAAGGTCGTCTTGTTCTTGGCCTAACAGCGCCAATTCCAACAATGCATAGCGGTGTTCAACAAAGCTGTGAGCGTTGTTAGCCACCGTCAGTTTGAATAACGCAACTGCGCTATTCTTATCCCCCAGACTTAGGTAATGTTTACCTAAATAGAAGTTAGTTTCACTGAGATGCTCAGCGAGCGAAGTGTTATCCGTAGATGTTTCTTTCAAACGCTCCATCAATGTCGTTTCATTGATGTTGCCAAGATAGAATTCTACGATATTCCAGCCCCATTGCCCTTTCTCCGCTTGGTTGTAGCGGACGGCAAGATTATCTTGCGCCATACGCGGGTCTATGTCTTTCTCTACGAGATAAAGCCACAGAGTACGAAAAGGATCATTTGGATCTATCTGATAATACGCCAGCAGATCATCCTGCGCTAGTTTGTATCGTTCACCGTAATATAATGCGATGCCACGATTCATTCGCGCGAAATTGTAAGTTGGATCAAGCTCTAAAACAGAATCAAACGCTTCATAGGCAGCATCATAATTCCCTGCCTGCGTAAAATATATCCCTAAAAAATTAAAAACTTCAGGAATATCAGGACGAATGGCTAACGCAGTTGAAAAATCATTACGCGCCAGCGCCCTTAAACCGAGACTATCATACAACACACCGCGCTCATATAAAAGCTGTGCGTATTCATCATCGGTTAAAGACCGGCTCGCAAGGATTTGTTCCATACGAGCCAGTATCACTTCTTGTTGCAATGAAGGTTGAAGTGGAACGGCAAATACCTCGTTCTTTCGCCAATCTTTGCTACTACATCCAATAATAACAAAAAAGATAAGCGCCAAGAGCACACGCAGTAACGTGCGATAATCTCTCACCCGAAGACAGATACTGTTCAACATACTCCGCCCTTACATTACCACGCTTTACAAATTATGGTTTCAGCAAACTTAGGCTGATAGCGCCCTAACTTAATAGAGCGCTGTTAGGCCAGCTTACTCTGCTGAGTCCTGCGGTTGCGCTGCTTGTTCTTCAGTTGCTACCGCTTCTTTCATGCTAAGACGGATACGCCCTTGACGGTCGATTTCCAATACTTTAACAGGAACTTCTTGACCCATTTGCAGGTAATCAGTCACTTTCTCAACACGTTTGTCCGCGATTTGAGAAATGTGAACCAGACCTTCTTTACCGCCACCGATAGCAACAAATGCACCAAAGTCGACGATGCGAGTTACTTTACCTGGGTAAATGCGGCCCACTTCAACTTCTGCAGTAATGTCTTCGATACGACGAATAGCTTCTTTCGCTTTTATGCCATCCGTTGCTGCAATCTTCACAGTACCGTCATCTTCGATTTCGATTGTTGTGCCTGTCTCTTCCGTTAACGCACGGATCACAGAACCACCTTTACCGATGACATCTTTGATTTTGTCTGGGTTGATGCGGATAGTGTAAATACGTGGAGCAAATTCAGAGATTTCTTCACGTGGACCATTGATTGCTTGTTCCATCGTACCAAGAATGTGCAAACGCGCACCTTTTGCTTGGTTTAATGCAACTTGCATGATCTCACTAGTGATACCTTCGATTTTGATGTCCATTTGCAGTGCGCTGATACCTTCACGGCTACCAGCTACTTTAAAGTCCATATCACCTAAGTGGTCTTCATCACCTAAGATATCGGACAGAACAACGAAGTCGTTGCCTTCTTTTACCAGACCCATGGCAATACCAGCAACCGCTGCTTTAATTGGTACACCAGCATCCATCAGAGCCAGAGACGCACCACAAACAGACGCCATTGAAGACGAGCCGTTAGATTCAGTAATCTCAGACACCACACGTACTGTGTATGGGAAATCTGCGTGGTCAGGCATAACAGCTAACACACCGCGTTTCGCTAAACGGCCATGGCCAATTTCACGACGTTTTGGTGAACCAACCATGCCGGTTTCACCGACAGAGTATGGAGGGAAGTTGTAATGGAATAAGAAACGGTCAGTGTACTCGCCCATTAATTGGTCGATAACTTGTGCATCACGCTCTGTACCTAATGTTGCAGTCACTAACGCCTGAGTTTCACCACGAGTGAACAACGCAGAACCGTGAGTGCGTGGCAGAACACCAGTACGTACATCCAGTGCACGGACCATATCTTTTTCGCGACCATCGATACGTGGCTCACCACGAATAACACGGCTACGAACCACTTGTTTTTCTAAGTTAGCTAAAATATCACCCACTTCAGAAACATCAACGTTTTCATCTTCTGCAACTAATACCGCAGTGACTTCTTCTTTGATTAAGTCAACTTGTGCGTAACGTTCTTGTTTCTCAGTAATGCGGTATGCATCACCCATACGGCTTTCTGCTAATGCAGCAACACGGTCGTTCAGAGCTTGGTTAACTGGCTCTGGCTGCCAATCCCATTTCTCTTTACCGGCTTCTTTCACTAATTCATTGATATTCTGAATAACAACTTGTTGTTGATCGTGGCCAAATACCACCGCACCTAACATTTGTTCTTCACTTAATAAATCAGCTTCAGATTCAACCATTAATACCGCGTTATCAGTACCTGCAACCACTAAGTCTAAACGGCTATTTTTCAGCTCGTCCGCTGTTGGGTTCAGAACATATTGGTCGTTGATAAAACCAACACGAGCCGCACCGATTGGGCCATTGAATGGAACACCAGACAGCGCTAATACCGCAGATGCACCGATCATCGCAACGATATCTGGGTTAACTTGTGGGTTAACAGAGACAACGGTCGCAATGATTTGAATTTCGTTGTAAAAACCTTCTGGGAACAGAGGACGCAGAGGACGGTCAATCAAACGTGCGATTAACGTTTCGCCTTCACCAGGACGACCTTCACGACGGAAGAAACTTCCCGGGATACGGCCCGCTGCATATGTACGTTCTTGATAGTTAACCGTTAAAGGGAAGAAGTCTTGGCCTTCTTTCACTTTCTTCTGTGCAACTGCAGTTACAAATACTGCAGTGTCATCCATGTTAACCATAACAGCAGCAGATGCTTGGCGTGCAATCATACCTGTTTCAATCGAAACAGTATGTTGACCATATTGGAATTTACGAACAATAGGATTTAACACTATATTACCCTTTTTGTAAGGCACCTTGAGATTCTCAGGGTGCATTGGCTTACTCTTCCTACTACAGCCTCGCGACTAATGAGAATACTGATATTCCCGTGATCAATTCTCTCATTAGCCGCGCGAATCGGATGTAGCGAAGAGGCATTAATAAAACTGCTTACTACGACTTATAGCTTAGCATTTAAGTTAAGTATAATTCGAGTATTACTTCAACTTTCAAAATAACTTTTAGAAGAAAAGGGGCCATTTGGCCCCTTTCCCCTGAAACTGACAAGATTAACGACGCAGACCTAAACGCTCGATAAGAGCTGTGTAGCGCGCGATATCTTTACCTTTCAAGTAAGCTTGTAAGCGACGACGCTGAGCAACCATACGCAGCAGACCACGACGGCTGTGGTGATCTTTTTTGTGCTCTGCAAAGTGGCTTTGCAGGTGGTTGATTTGTGCAGTCAGCAGAGCGATTTGAACTTCGCTTGAACCAGTGTCATTTTCACCGCGGCCGAACTCAGCAACGATTTTAGCTTTCGCTTCATTACTTAGAGACATAATAAACTCCAAAATGATTAATGTAAGTGATGAGAGCCAATCTCTAATTTAGCATCTCAAGATTAAGCGCCGCTATTCTACGCTGCTTAAGGCAGCAAAGCAATAAGCGCCACTATGCGGACGGTTCATTTTCCACGACCAAACGCTTCGGTGCAAGTCGGCCATCTTCGCTGATAAGAGCAATACCGATAAACCGTTGCGCTTCACCGCAGGTGACACGTACCATACAACCCTCTTCAAGGGCTTGGACTGCGGCTCTCACAGGTTGACCCTGTTTGAAATAAGCCGCTGTTTCTTCTGTAATATTTACTGCTGGAAAATGAACAACTGCGGTATCCATTGGCAATAATAAAGAGTCAAGCAAGGACTCAAAAGAACCTTCACCCGCATCGACTTTTGCCCGTAAAGCGGCTAGTTGCTCCAATGTTACCATTCGCTCATAAGGATAGTTAGCCACTTGCACTCGACGCAGGTAAATGACATGCGCACCACAGCCTAACATCTCACCTAAATCATCGATAATTGTACGAATATAGGTGCCTTTAGAACAGTGTATTTCCAGTTCTAATTCGTTATTTTCTAAACGAATAAACTGTAATTCATACACTGTAATTGGACGAGCTTCACGTTCAACGGTAATACCTTTACGCGCATATTCATACAATGGACGACCTTGGTGTTTCAACGCTGAATACATTGAAGGAACTTGTAATGTATCACCACGGAAAAATTCTAAAGCATCATCCAGTTGCTGCTGTGTAAACTCTACGTTACGCTCACTAATAATTTCGCCATGTGAATCTGACGTATCAGTACGCTGCCCAAGACGAGCAATGACGCGATAACGTTTATCTGAATCGAGTAAAAACTGGGAAAATTTCGTCGCTTCGCCGAGACAAACAGGCAACATTCCTGTTGCTAGAGGGTCAAGTGCCCCCGTGTGCCCAGCTTTATTGGCATTAAAAAAGCGCCGCACTTTCTGCAGCGCATCATTTGAAGAAATATCCGTGGGTTTATCCAGCAGCACTACACCGTCAATATTACGGCCGCTACGACGACGCCCCATTATTTTTCCTCTTTATCACTAACATCCGCACGACGTTTTTCATCATCGCGGATCACATTTGACACTAAATTAGACATCCGCATACCGTCAACAAGTGAATTATCATATTCAAATGTTAACTCAGGAATAATACGCAAGCGCATTGCTTTCCCAATTAATGAACGTATAAAACCAGACGCTTCATTTAATGCTTTAATGCCATCTGCAACCATTTCTTCTTCGCTTTTATCATTAGCGATATTGAAAAAAGTCACAAAGACTTTACCGTATGCAAGGTCACGAGATAACTCGACACCTGAAACAGTAGCCATACCAATACGCGGATCTTTGATCTCGCGCTGTAAAATGATCGCAATTTCTTTTTGCATCTCTTGTGCTACGCGTTGTGCACGACTGAATTCTTTTGCCATCGTTATATCTCCTGACAATAAAGGGGGCAAGCGCCCCCTCATTCATACTGGTTTGTCACCACGACATTTCGTGGGTACTCACAAAATTAACCGTCGATAGAACGTTTAACTTCAATGATTTCGAAGACTTCGATCATATCGCCGACACGGACATCATTGTAGTTCTTAACGCCGATACCACATTCCATGCCGTTACGAACTTCGCTGACGTCATCTTTAAAGCGACGCAGTGATTCTAACTCACCTTCATAGATAACGACGTTATCACGCAGGACACGGATTGGGTTGTTACGTTTAATGGTACCTTCAGTAACCATACAACCAGCAACAGCGCCGAATTTCGGTGATTTAAACACATCACGAACTTCTGCAAGACCAATAATTTGCTGCTTGTATTCAGGCGCTAACATACCGCTCATCGCTTGTTTGATTTCATCAATTAAGCTATAGATAACAGAGTAGTAGCGTAAGTCAACGCTTTCACTTTCAATCACACGACGCGCAGAAGCATCTGCACGTACGTTGAAGCCTAAAATGATAGCATTCGATGCCGCTGCTAATGTTGCGTCAGTTTCAGTGATACCACCAACACCAGAACCGATGATTTTAATTTTAACTTCATCAGTCGACAGCTTCATTAGAGAGTCAGTAATCGCTTCACAAGTACCTTGAACATCGGTTTTCAGAACGATATTCAGCTCAGAAACTTTACCTTCTTCCATGTTAGCAAACATGTTTTCCAGTTTAGATTTCTGCTGACGAGCGAGTTTAACATCACGGAATTTACCTTGACGATACAGGGCAACTTCACGTGCTTTTTTCTCGTCACGTACAACTGTCGCTTCATCACCTGCAGAAGGTACGCTAGACAGACCTAAAATCTCGACTGGCATTGAAGGACCTGCAGACTGAACATCTTTACCTAATTCGTTACGCATTGCACGAATACGGCCATATTCGAAACCACACAGGACGATGTCGCCTTTGTTCAGTGTACCTTCTTGAACTAAGATTGTCGCAACTGGGCCACGACCTTTGTCCAGATAAGATTCAACGACCACACCACTCGCCATACCGGTATAAACAGCTTTAAGTTCTAATACTTCAGCTTGCAGCAACAGCGCATCAAGTAAATCGTCAATACCTGTACCCACTTTCGCAGATACACCGATAAATTGAGTGTCACCGCCCCACTCTTCAGAAATAACACCGTACTGAGACAGTTCATTTCTTACACGGTCAATGTCAGCTTCTGGCTTATCAATTTTGTTCACTGCAACTACGATTGGCACACCCGCCGCTTTTGCGTGCTGGATAGCTTCGATTGTTTGTGGCATTACACCATCGTCCGCAGCAACAACCAGTACAACGATATCTGTTGCCTGAGCACCACGAGCACGCATAGAAGTAAACGCGGCGTGACCTGGGGTATCTAAGAAGGTAATCATACCTTTGTCAGTTTGGACGTGGTATGCACCAATGTGCTGAGTAATACCACCCGCTTCGCCTGACGCCACTTTCGTTGAACGGATGTAGTCAAGTAAAGAAGTTTTACCGTGGTCAACGTGACCCATGATAGTAACAACTGGTGCACGTGGCTCTTGCATTGCAGAGCCTGTGTCACGGTCATTCATTACTGACTCTTCTAATTCGTTTTCACGACGCAGAATAACTTTGTGGCCCATTTCTTCTGCAACTAACTGTGCAGTTTCTTGGTCAATCACTTGGTTGATAGTCGCCATTGCGCCCATCTTCATCATCGTTTTGATGACTTGAGAACCTTTTACTGCCATTTTATTAGCAAGTTCACCAACAGTGATCGTTTCACCAATCACAACATCACGGTTAACCGCAGCTGCTGGCTTAGTAAAGCTTTGTTGTAAAGAACTACCTTTACGTTGTTTACCTTTACTGCGACCTGAACGGCCTGCGGCGCGTTCTTCTTCGCGATCTGCTTTTTCAGAAAGTTTATTACCTTTCTTTTGGCGAGGTGCTTTTGCAGTACGATTACGTGAACGACGGCCTTCTTCTTTCTCATCACTTTCATCTTCAGCCGCACGAGCGTGCGTCGAAGTTGTCGTGTGATAATCGCTGTCTTCTTCAGTTTTCGTTTCAGCAGTCCACTTTTCACCGTTTTCTTCTGCCATTTTGCGAGCTTCTTCAGCTACACGGCGTGCTTCTGCTTCAACTTTGCGCTGAGTTTCTTCTTCAGCTTTACGTTTTAGCTCCGCAGCTTCAGCTTCACGGCGTTGTTTGTCGGCATTACTTTCTACAGCTTTGCCTGTCTTTTGTTGATTTTCGCTTGGTTTCACTTTTTCTCTTTCCGCTGCTTCGCGCGTAGCTTTATCTGCTGCTTCACGTTTTGCTTTCTCTTGGGCTTCACGTTTTGCCTTTTCTTCCGCTTCACGTTTAGCGGTTTCTTCTGCTAATCGTTTTGCTTCTGCTTGACGTTGTGCCAGTTCTTCAGCTTCGCGCTGTGCCTGCTCTTCCGCTTCACGCTGCGCCTGCTCTTCCGCTTTTGCTTCTTCAGCATCACGGTTCACATAAGTGCGTTTTTTGCGGACTTCGACATTTACCGATTTGCTTTTGCCACCGGTGACGGGGACACTCAGCGTACTACGAGTTTTGCGCTGTAGTGTCATTTTGCTTGGCTGACCCGTTGCCCCGCCTTGTTCACGGTTTAAATGGCTCAGTAAAGCTTCTTTTTCTGACTGGCTAACAGAGTCATTCTCACCTTTTTTGATCCCTGCTTCAGCAAATTGCTGTACCAGGCGATCAACTGTGGTTTGAATTTCCGTTGCCAATGTTTTTACAGTTTCTGTCATGCCGTTCCTTCCTGCTACAGTGTTTACGCATCGTTACCGAACCAGCAAATATTACGTGCGGCCATGATGAGCGTACCTGCTTTCTCATCATCCAGACCTTCAATATCAATCAGGTCGTCGATGCCCTGCTCAGCAAGATCTTCCAGTGTACAGATTCCACGAGTAGCCAAATTATAGGCAAGAGTACGATCCATACCTTCAAGATTCAATAAATCTTCTGCTGGCTGATTATCACCTAGGCTCTCTTTTTGAGCCAATTCTATTGTGGTGAGGGCCGCTTTCGCTCTTTCACGTAGAACTTCAACAGTCTCTTCGTCAAGACCATCAATTTCCAGAAGTTCATTAATAGGCACGTAAGCCAGTTCTTCTAACGTCGAGAAGCCTTCTTCAACAAGTGCAGTGGCAAACTCTTCATCAATATCAAGATGCTTGGTGAATGTATCAATAGAAGCATGTGCTTCTGCCTGATGTTTTGCATTGAGCTCTTCTGCGGTCATGACATTTAATTCCCATTTGTCATCACCACGGTGTTTTTTCAGTAATTGAGCTGCCAGACGCACGTTTTGACCGTTACGCCCAATGGCTTGTGCCAAATTACTACTTTCTACGGCAACATCCATCGTACATTTGTCTTCATCGACGACAATAGATGCAACATCAGCCGGAGCCATAGCATTAATAACGAACTGAGCTGGGTTATCATCCCATAACACAATATCAATTCTTTCGCCGCCTAGTTCACTAGAAACGGCTTGAACACGTGCACCACGCATACCAACACAAGCACCAACTGGGTCGATACGCTTGTCATTAGTTTTAACTGCGATTTTTGCACGAGAACCTGGATCACGGGCAGCGGCTTTGATTTCAATAATTTCTTCGCCGATTTCTGGCACTTCAATGCGGAATAATTCAATCAACATTTCAGGGCGAGAACGCGTAACAAAAAGCTGTGCGCCGCGTGCTTCAGGACGAACATCATACAGGACTCCGCGGATACGGTCACCTGGACGGAAGTTTTCACGTGGCAACATATCTTCACGCAGAATAACGGCTTCAGCGTTATTGCCTAAATCTAACGTGATATTTTCACGATTAACTTTTTTTACCTGAGCAGTGATGATTTCACCTTGTTGCTCACGGAATTGGTCAACAACCATCGCACGTTCTGCTTCACGAACTTTCTGTACGATAACTTGTTTAGCTGTTTGAGTGGTAATACGGTCAAATACAACAGACTCGATTTGGTCTTCGACGTACTCTCCAAGCTGCAGCGCTGGATCTTCGTATTGAGCCGCTTCCAACGTAATTTCACGTGTTGGCATTGTGACTTCTTCCACAATTAACCAACGACGGAACGTGTCGAAATCACCTGATTTACGGTCAATTTCCACACGGACATCAATTTCTTGCTCGTATTTCTTTTTAGTCGCCGTCGCTAATGCAGTTTCCAGAGCCTCGAAGATTTTTTCACGAGGGAGGGATTTTTCGTTAGAAACCGCTTCTACAACAGCCAGAATTTCTTTATTCATCCTAGTTGCCTCATTGAACTTTATTAAAAGTGGGGTACCAAGTTAGCTTTCTGGATGTTGCCGAGGGCGAACACCTCATCCTTACCATCTACAGTAACCGTAATCATTTCACCGTCTATGGCCTTAATAATTCCTTGCCACTTACGGCGGTTCTGCATTGCTATACGCAAAGTCAATGCCACCTCTTCCCCCATAAAACGCTCGTAATGCGCAATGGTGAATAATGGACGCTCAAGCCCTGGTGACGATATTTCCAGGTTATAAATGACAGAAATTGGATCTTCAACGTCCAATACTGCACTGACCTGATGGCTGACATCAGCACAATCATCAACAGTGATGCCTTCTTCACTATCAATGAAGACACGCAGTGTTGATGTACGGCCACGGACAAACTCTAAGCCTACAAATTCAAAGCCTAGCGCCTCCACAGGTGCTGAGATCATCTCTGTTAATTTCTGTTCTAATGTGGACAAGCCCACCCCCAGACATAAAAAAAGGGCTATAAAAGCCCAGTTAATTCGATTGTCAAATAACAAAAAACCCCGAAATTCGGGGCTTTATGCAACTGGACCCTGTAGTGCACGGGTTCACCATATTCTTATTATACCTGTAAAATCTAGAGAAATCGATGAGAAATTTTGAGAGCTGTTAGATAACTGCACTTGATTACTACACCGGATAACTACTATAGACTACGATACTGACAAGGTATGTTGAATAAGAAATGGTTGCGGGAGCCGGATTTGAACCGACGACCTTCGGGTTATGAGCCCGACGAGCTACCAAGCTGCTCCATCCCGCGTTCGAAAACGTGTCATATTCTACACGGATAACCTGTAAATCACAAGCTATCTAAAATAATGGTGCCGAGGACGGGACTTGAACCCGTACGCCCGTTTTGTAGGCACTACCACCTCAAGGTAGCGTGTATACCAATTTCACCACCTCGGCACTGAGGCGAGGTTATCAATACTTAATCAATAACCTCAAATTTTAATTTCTCACTCATCGCTGAGCTTACTACTTAATGATGGCATTAGTTGCCTTCATTCGGAATCTTTCACACTTAACGAGGGATATCGCTCGTTGGTGTAGCTGGTGCTGCCGGAACGTCTGTTGGTTGCTCGACTTTAGTAGGTTCACTAATGTTTTCCCACTTACTACCACTACCAGTTCCGTACTTGTTGGCAGTCATATTGCCAAGTATTAAACTGATGATGAAAAACACAGCAGCCAAGATCCCAGTCATACGGGTCATGAAGTTACCTGAACCCGATGAACCAAACAGTGTTGCAGAAGCGCCCGCACCGAATGAAGCTCCCATGTCAGCACCTTTACCTTGCTGTAACATGATCAGACCAATAAGCCCGATAGCCGCTAGCAAGAATATAATTAAAAGAGCTACATACATTTGAGTTACCTATTCAGTTGCGGTGCATAGCGTAATGCTATGACCTTTATCACTGCACACCTACTCATTTCGACCGCGAAGAAACACTCTTACGGGATTGAGCAGGTGCGAATACTAACCAAAGCTGAGCAGACAAGCAAGTCTATTTTGACTCCATTTGATTATTTGCAGAAAAAAACAACAAATCATCAAAATATTGCTCAGCTTCACCAATAACAACTTAGCCAGCTGCTTTTACGGCATCAGCAATGCGGTTTGCCATTGCAGTCACATCAGCTTCGTTTTCTCCTTCAACCATGACACGGATTAACGGTTCTGTTCCTGATTTTCTCAGTAACACACGGCCTTTTCCTGCCAATTGTTTTTCAACTTCTTCGTTCGCAGCAACTACCGCATCACTCTGTAGTGGATCGTGTTGGCCTTTGAAACGAACATTAACTAGCACTTGAGGCAATAATTTCATACCACTACATAAGTCGTGTAGGCTCATGTGGTTACGTACCATTGCACTTAATACTTGCAAGCCCGCTACAATCCCGTCACCGGTAGTCGTTTTATCTAATAAAATCACGTGACCTGAGTTTTCAGCCCCCATGCGCCAGCCTTTTTCCTGTAGTTTTTCGAGCACATAGCGGTCGCCCACTTTTGCACGCTCAAAAGGAATTCCTAGCTGTTTTAGGGCGATTTCTAACCCCATATTACTCATCAAGGTTCCGATAACGCCACCTTTAAGCTGACCTTGGCGTAGCGCTTCACGAGCAATAATAAAGAGAATTTGGTCACCATCAACTTTTTCACCGAGGTGGTCGACCATAATAATGCGGTCGCCATCACCATCAAATGCTAAACCGACGTGGGCTTTTTCTTCTAATACTTTTTGTTGTAACTGACGTACATCCGTTGCACCACATTCTTCATTGATGTTAATCCCGTTCGGATCGCAACCAATAGTGATGACTTCAGCCCCTAATTCACGAAACACATTTGGTGCGATGTGATAAGTAGCCCCGTTAGCACAGTCAATGACGATTTTTAAGCTAGACAGGCTTTGTTCGCTTGGGAACGTTCCTTTACAGAACTCAATATAACGGCCTGCAGCATCGACTATGCGGTTTGCACGACCTAACTCTGCTGACTCAACGCAGGTAATCGGCTTTTCCATTTCAGCTTCAATGGCTTCTTCTACTTCATCAGGCAGCTTAGTTCCATCAATTGAGAAGAATTTGATCCCATTATCATAATAAGGGTTATGAGATGCGGAAATCACAATCCCCGCTTCTGCACGGAAAGTGCGTGTTAAATAAGCGACTGCAGGGGTTGGCATTGGGCCTGTGAAAGATGCAGATAGACCTGCAGCTGCTAAGCCTGCTTCTAAAGAGGATTCCAACATATAGCCAGAAATACGCGTATCTTTACCAATAATAATTTTACGTGAGCCATGACGTGCAAGGACTTTCCCTGCCGCCCAACCTAATTTTAAAACAAAATCAGGGGTAATTGGGCTATCGCCCACTTTGCCACGAATACCATCAGTACCAAAATATTTACGGTCGCTCATACGCTTATTTTTCCTTTTCTGACAGAGTCATCTGTACCACTTGCATCGCTTGCACGGTTTCTTTGACATCATGAACTCGAATGATGTGTGCCCCTTGCATCGCAGCAATCACTGCACAAGTTAGGCTGCCTGCGAGGCGTTCTTGTGGTGGAACATTCAATAATTGTCCAATCATAGATTTACGTGACATCCCTGCCAATAGCGGTAGTCCGAAATTATGAAATTGTTCTAAGTTTGCCAATAACTGGTAATTATGCGACAAGTTTTTGCCAAAGCCAAAGCCTGGATCAAGGATAATTTGCTGTCTATCAATCCCGGCCGTCACGCATCGGGTGATTTCAGCGTTAAGATAGTCTTTTACTTCACGCACCACGTTTTCATAATTCGGTGCTTCTTGCATCGTTCTTGGCTGACCTTGCATATGCATAATACACACGGGTAAACCTGTTTTCGCAGCGACTTCTAATGCATCCGGCTCATGAAGCGAGCGAATATCATTGATGATATGCATACCTGCATTTGCAGCTTCTGCCATAACTTGTGCTTTAGATGTATCGACTGAAACCCACACATCAAAACGTTGCGCTATCGCTTCAACCACAGGGATAACTCTATCAAGTTCCTCATTCACAGAGACTTCGGCAGCGCCAGGACGGGTTGATTCACCTCCGATATCAATGATAGCCGCACCGTGTTGAACCATTTTGGCCACATGTTCAAGCGCATCCTGATAACGATTATGAGTGCCACCATCTGAAAATGAATCAGGAGTAACATTCAAAATCCCCATCACCTTAGGTGTTGATAAGTCAAGGGCACTGCCTCTCGCTTTGATCTGCATTGTTATTTTTCCTTAACGAAAAAAACCCCAGCGAACTGGGGTCTTCGTATTTTATTTCACGACCGCTTATTGTGGCTTGCTGTCGTTATTGTCTGATGGGTTTGATTCATCAGCATTATTACTATTATCTGTATGACTATTATCTGTCTTACTTGGTTCTTCAGTACTGTTTTTCGGTTCTTCAGATTGAGGTTTTTCAGCTGCGTTTGCTGCACCTTTACCAAATGTACCTGTCACATTACTGACTTTTTTGTCTTCATCCCAACCTGCAGGCTCACGAACTGGACGACGATTCATTAAATCATCAATCATTGGCATATCGATAGTTTCATATTTCAGCAATGCATCTTTCGTTGCATGCAGAATATCGATATTGTCTTCCAGTGTTTTGTAAGCCAGTTGGTAGCAATGGTCTAAAATTTTCTTAATTTCTTCATCAACAATACGTGCTGTTTCATCAGAAATTCCAGAACCATTACCTGAAGAACGACCTAAGAACGCAGGACCTTCTTCTTTCGAGTATTGCATTGGACCTAAACGGTCTGAGAAGCCCCATTGCGTTACCATGTTACGTGCAGTATTGGTTGCGAACTGAATATCGGAAGAAGCCCCTGTAGTGACTTTTTCACGACCATAAATCAACTCTTCCGCAATACGACCCGCATAAGCTGTCGCAATCATACCTTCGAGTTTCAAGCGGCTACGGCTAACTTCATCACCTTCAGGTAAGAAGAATGCCACACCCAGCGCTTGGCCACGTGGAACAATTGTAACCTTGTGAACAGGGTCATGCTCTGGCATTAAATGACCGATAATCATATGACCACCTTCATGGTAAGCCGTTGATTCTTTTTGCTCTTCGGTCATCATCAGAGAACGACGCTCTGCACCCATCCAAATTTTGTCACGCGCTTTTTCAAATTCCACCATGGAAACGACACGCATATTTGCACGTGCTGCAAATAATGCGGCTTCGTTAACCAAGTTTGCCAATTCAGCACCCGAGAAACCCGGAGTTGCACGTGCAAGAATGAAAGTATCCACGCTTGGGTCGATAGGTACACGACGCATATGCACTTTCAGAATTTGTTCACGGCCACGAACGTCTGGTAAGCCAACGACTACCTGACGGTCAAAACGACCTGGACGTAATAAGGCAGGGTCAAGTACGTCAGCACGGTTAGTTGCTGCGATAACAATGATACCCTCGTTACCTTCGAAACCGTCCATCTCAACCAGCATTTGGTTCAGTGTTTGTTCACGCTCATCGTGACCACCACCAAGACCTGCACCACGTTGACGACCTACCGCATCGATCTCATCAATAAAGATGATACAAGGCGCTGCTTTTTTCGCTTGTTCGAACATGTCACGAACACGAGAAGCACCCACCCCCACAAACATTTCCACAAAGTCAGAACCGGAAATGGTGAAGAATGGCACTTTTGCCTCACCAGCGATAGCTTTTGCCAGTAATGTTTTACCTGTTCCTGGAGGCCCTACCATCAGGACGCCTTTTGGAATTTTACCGCCAAGTTTTTGGAAACGAGCAGGTTCACGCAGAAACTCTACGATTTCGCCCACTTCTTCTTTGGCTTCATCACACCCAGCAACGTCTGCAAATGTTGTTTTGATCTGATCTTCTGTCAGCATGCGGGCTTTACTTTTGCCAAATGACATTGCCCCCTTGCCGCCACCGCCTTGCATCTGGCGCATGAAGAAAATCCAGACACCAATCAACAGAAGCATTGGGAACCAGGAAATAAAAATAGATGTCAGTAAGCTTGGTTCTTCTGGTGGTTCACCAACAACCGTCACATGCTTATTCAGCATAGTGTCTAACAGCTTCTCATCCTGCATAGGAAGATAAGTTGTATAGCGGCTATTATCAGCCTTTCTGACGTTCAGTTCACGACCGGTGATACGAACTTCACGTACCTGATCCTGGGCTAACTCATTGATAAACGTTGAATAATCAACTCTGCGACTATTCGAATCGCTTGGGCCAAAACTCTGGAACAAGGACATCAGAACAACTGCGATGACTAACCAGAGAATCAGGTTTTTCGCCATGTCACTCAAGGGATTAACCTCATATTACAACTGTGTTAACAAATAACGCTCAGGGTACTATAGTTTTAGCCCTGTCGCTACAATGTATACTTCACGCGATCGTGCCCGCGAAGATTCAGGTTTACGAACTTTTACTTTCGTAAACAGGGAGCGGATATCCCTAAGGTAATCGTCAAAGCCTTCTCCCTGAAACACTTTAACAATGAAACTTCCCCCAGGTGCCAATACAGAACGGCACATATCCAATGCTAATTCAACTAGATACATAGAGCGAGGAATATCAACCGCTGGTGTCCCACTCATATTTGGCGCCATGTCAGACATGACCACCTGTACTTTTTTGTCGCCAACGCGTTCTAACAAAGCGGCGAGAACGGCTTCGTCGCGAAAATCCCCTTGCAGGAAATCAACACCAACGATTGGGTCCATCGGCAATAAGTCACAAGCAATAACCCGCCCATTATGACCTATTTGGCTAACAACGTATTGCGACCAACCACCAGGGGCTGCTCCTAAATCAACAACGGTCATACCTGGTTTAAAAATTTTATCACCTTGCTGGATTTCCTCCAGCTTAAACCATGCACGTGAGCGCAGCCCTTTTTTTTGTGCTTGCTGAACATATTTATCACTAAAATGCTCTTGCAACCAGCGACTTGAGCTTGCCGAACGTTTTTTATTGGCCATTGTGCTTTCCAACTATACTAAAAGAACTTCACCTAACTTGCTGCTTCTTTACCATCAAAAAGATATAATTGATGGTGATAGATATCAGATGGCGGTAGAATAAGCCATTTTCAATACTAACCAAGCAAAAAATCAATGAATCTTAATAAAAAACAAATTCAGCACCTAAAAAGTCTCGCTCACCATTTAAACCCTGTTGTTATGATCGGCAACAATGGTTTAACCGAAGGTGTTTTAGCTGAGATTGAACTCTCATTAGCGCATCATGAGCTTATCAAAGTCAAGATCGCAGGCGAAGACCGTGATACTAAAAATTTGATCGCTGATGCGATTGTTCGCGAAACTGGTGCAGTAAATGTACAAATCATCGGTAAAATTCTTGTTATCTACCGTCCTTCGGCAGACCGCAAAATCATTTTACCTAAATAATCCCTCATCATTTATATAAAAATGCCATTGAAAGCATGTTTTATATGGTGAAAAAGGCCGCCTGCGGCCTTTTTCTTTAAATCAGGGAAATAATATAACCAATTCAGGCAAATAGGAATCAGATATACTCAACTTTAAGAATTTCGAACTCGACATCGCCACCTGGGGTTTTAATCGAGACCGCATCATCAACTTCTTTACCCACTAAGCCACGTGCTATCGGTGAGTTCACAGAAATCAGATTGATCTTAATATCGGCTTCGTCATCACCAACAATACGATACGTTAGCTCTTCGTCAGTATCAACATTCAATACTGTTACTGTTGCGCCAAAGATAACGCGACCGTTATTAACCATTTTAGTGACATCGATCACTTGAGCGTGAGAAAGTTTACCTTCAATTTCTTGAATACGGCCCTCACAGAAACCTTGTTGCTCACGTGCTGCATGATATTCTGCATTTTCTTTTAAGTCACCGTGCTCACGCGCTTCTGCAATAGATGCAATAATTTCTGGGCGACGGACAGATTTAAGGAATTCAAGCTCTTCTCTTAGCTTATCCGCACCAAGTACCGTCATCGGGATCTGTTTCATTAATAAATACCTCGGTTCAATCCTATCTAAAAACAAGTATCTTCCTGATTTTGTAACAACAGTACACCGAACACCTGCGTAAAACGAGGGTGTTCTAGTAAAAAAACGCAATCAGACTTATGTACTCATTTATCTTATCATAATGTACGCTATTTTAACTGAGACTTAATAACGGGTCACCGTTTACTTTCTTAGGCATTACACTTTAGTATGTATTATATGTCCACCCTAATGCGTGAAATATATGTCATTATTAACTTTAACCAGAAAATGGATAATCTCTTTAGGAATAACCTTAGCCAGTGCGCAAGCTCTAGCTATTCCTATTGATGAGTACAAACAATATTTACCTGATGGCACTAACCTTGCTCTGGTCGCGCAAAAAGTGGGAAGTAGCACCCCATTAATTGATTATAATGCGCAGCAAATGGCATTACCTGCAAGTACGCAAAAGGTTGTGACCGCTCTTGCCGCCCTGTTACAACTGGGGCCAGACTACCGTTTTGTCACCAATTTTGAAACTGATGCAAAACTTAGCAACAACACATTGACTGGCGATTTAGTGATCCGTTTCAGTGGTGACCCAACACTAACCCGCCAACAAATTCGTAATATGGCTAATGCATTAAAGCAGCTTGGGATCCATAAAGTTGATGGCGATCTGGTTGTTGATATTTCTGCTTTTACTAGCCATGACAAAGCACCAGGTTGGGTTTGGAATGACATGACCCAATGTTTTAGTGCGCCGCCTGCTGCTGCTATTATTGACCGTAACTGTTTTTCAGTTTCTCTTTACCCCGCTGAAAAAGCAGGAGATTATGCATTCATTAAGGCGGCTAGTTTTTACCCTGTCAATATGTTCAGCGAAGTCAAAACACTAGCTAAAGGCTCCCCAGAAGCACGCTATTGCGAGCTTGATGTCGTTCCTGGTGAACTGAACCGCTACACCCTAACAGGTTGCTTAACTCAACGCAGTGAGCCCTTGCCACTTGCCTTTGCGGTGCAAAATGGAGCGAGTTACTCAGGGGCGATTGTCAAAAATGAGTTAACCACCGCGGGTATTGAGCTTACTGGCCATGTGAAAAAACGCACATTTCCAGCACCTCAATCACAGGTGTTAGTCAAAACTGAATCTAAACCACTGCATGACTTGCTAAAAGTGATGCTAAAAAAATCCGATAATATGATAGCGGATACTGTTTTTCGTACTATCGGTCGGGAATATTATGGTGTTCCAGGGACTTGGCGTTCAGGATCCGATGCGGTAAAACAAGTGCTGAAGCAAAAAGCAGGGATCGACCTTGGCAATACCGTAATGGTTGATGGATCTGGTTTGTCCCGCCATAACTTGATCACCCCAGCAACGATGATGGAAGTTTTGCAGTTTATCGCAAAAAATGATCAACAACTCGATTTTATTTCTATGCTTCCACTTGCCGGCCATGATGGCACTTTGCGTTACCGTGGTGGTTTTGATGAGGCTGGTGTAAATGGTAAAGTTTCCGCCAAAACGGGAGCACTACAAGGGGTCTATAACCTCGCTGGTTTTATCACAACCGCCAGTGGCCAACGTGTGGCTTTTGTGCAATTTATCTCTGCTTATGCGGTACCACAAAACCAGCAGCGTACTCGTCGAGTACCATTAGTACGATTTGAAAGCCGTCTGTATAAAGATCTGTATCAGAAAAACTGATCATACGCGGTTTAGACATACGTGGGTTTAGAAATGTAAAAGGCGCTTTCGCGCCTTTTTACATTTTTAAGATAAACTATTTTTGATAAATGATTTCGACACCTTCGTCGTCATCTTCATCCCAATCGTCATCCCAGTCATCATCAAAATCTTCAGTACCTGAAAGTTGTTCTTTGTGGTAGTCATCCCACATGAATTCAACTTTCTCAGGTTGCTGTGTATCTTCAGTCGTTGCCATATCACGTGGTTGAGTATTCATAAATTCCATGATATCCCAACACAGTGCTTTCACACCTTCGTGGTTAACTGCGGAAATCATATAGAATTTATCTTCCCAGCCCATTGCTTTGGCAATTTCTGCTGCGCGCTGTGCTGATCCCTCTTCACCTAAGATATCAATCTTATTGAAGACTAACCAACGTGGTTTTGCTGCCAGTTTTTCACTGTATTTTTCTAACTCACCAATGATGATCTTCGCATTTTCGACAGGATCAGACTCATCAATAGGGCAAATATCAACCAAGTGAAGTAAGACACGACAACGCTCTAAGTGTTTCAGGAATTGGATCCCAAGACCTGCGCCTTCAGCCGCACCTTCGATCAACCCGGGTATATCCGCAACCACAAAGCTTTGTTCGTTATCCATACGCACCACACCCAAGCTTGGGACTAAAGTGGTAAAGGGATAATCTGCAACTTTTGGTTTGGCGGCTGATACTGAACGAATAAATGTTGATTTACCCGCATTTGGCATACCAAGCATGCCCACATCCGCTAACAGCATCAACTCTAACAGTATTTCGCGAGTTTCCCCTTTTGTCCCCATTGTACGTTGACGTGGAGCACGATTTACTGAAGATTTAAAACGGGTATTTCCAAGCCCATGGAAACCGCCTTTAGCGACCATATGACGTTGTTCGTGGCGCGTCATATCACAAAGTACTTCGTTAGTCCCTAAATCGCGTACACGCGTTCCTACGGGCACTTTAACTGTGATATCTTGACCACGTTTACCTGTACATTCACGGCTTTGGCCATTCTGGCCGCGCTCTGCACGAAAGGATTTTTCAAAACGGTAATCGATTAACGTGTTGAGGTTTTCGTCTGCTTGTAAGTAAACGTCCCCACCATCGCCACCGTCACCACCGTCCGGTCCCCCTTTAGGGATGTATTTTTCACGGCGGAAGCTGACACAACCATTGCCACCATCTCCTGCCACGACCAATATTTTGGCTTCATCTACAAATTTCATAATTCTCTCTCCGCTTCTGAGCCGCATAACGCTGGATGGCTGTTCTACTCAGAGATGGTGCATCTTTAATTCGTGTGTAGTTCATTAAAGATCAAATATCTGAATATAAAAAGCCCCGCAAAAGGTTTTTGCAGGGCTTTAATTCTGAATTAAAGGTCAGAAAACTTATTCAGCTTCGATGCTGATAAATTTACGATTGTTTGGACCTTTAACTTCAAATTTAACTTTACCGTCCGCTAATGCGAACAGAGTGTGGTCACGGCCACAACCTACGTTGTTACCTGCGTGGAACTTAGTACCACGTTGACGAACGATGATGCTACCTGCTAATACAGCTTCACCACCAAAACGTTTAACACCTAAACGTTTTGCTTCTGAGTCACGACCGTTACGAGTCGAACCACCAGCCTTTTTGTGTGCCATTAATCTGCTCTCCTAAATCTTAAGCGATGACAGTGATCTTAACATCAGTGAACCACTGACGATGACCCTGTTGTTTACGGCTATGTTTACGACGACGGAACTTGACGATTTTAACTTTTTCGCCACGACCGTGTGCAACCACTTCCGCTTTCACTTTAACGCCTTCAACGATAGGAGCACCGATTTGGATCTCATCGCCATTAGCAACCATCAGAACTTGATCAAATTCAACAGTTTCACCTGTTGCGATGTCCAGCTTTTCTAGGCGGACAGTTTGACCTTCGCTAACTCGGTGTTGTTTACCACCACTTTGGAAAACCGCGTACATATTAACTCCGCTTTCCGCGCACCCGTTAAATATTTCAATTCCAGAGTACGCTATAAAATATTCACAATAGGGCGCGAATTCTACGCAAAAAAGCATCAGAACACAAGCCAATAATGCGGTTAGATGACAAAAAATACGACTTTTTTCTCAATAACCGTTTTTGAGCATTGATTTAGCGCCTATTCACTCAATTGTTACTTATTTAAACATTTTTTGCATCACACCTGATAATCTTATAATTAATAATGTTATGCTAGAAAGATAACTGTTCTATCGGTCTCCCATTTTTTTATTTCGGGAATGAACCAAAAACTAATAATATGAATAAATTACAATGAATTTAGAATCTATTATTGAACTGACAACTGAGGATATGTCAGCGGTAAACGAAGCCATCCTCAGTCAATTGAATTCAGATGTTGCACTAATTAACCAGCTTGGTTATTACATCGTCAGTGGTGGCGGTAAAAGGATCCGGCCGATGATCGCAGTGCTTGCAGGTCGATCTTTAGGCTACTCGGGTCATAAACATACCCAAGTTGCAGCGTTGATCGAGTTCATTCATACCGCAACGCTGCTACATGATGACGTCGTTGATGAGTCCGATATGCGTCGTGGAAAACAAACTGCAAATGCTGTTTTTGGTAATGCAGCGAGTGTCCTCGTGGGTGATTTTATTTACACTCGATCATTCCAGATGATGACGGATCTCGATTCAATGCGGGTGCTAAAACTGATGTCTGAAGCGACGAATGTGATCGCTGAAGGGGAAGTTTTACAGCTGATGAACTGCAATGATCCCAATATTACTGAAGAAAACTACATGCAAGTGATCTACAGTAAAACCGCACGTCTTTTTGAAGCGGCCGCTCACGCATCTGCTATTTTAGCTAATGCAACACCGGCACAAGAAAAAGCGCTACAAGATTATGGTCGCTATATTGGTACAGCTTTTCAGTTAATTGACGATCTTCTCGATTATGATGCAGACAACGCTCAATTAGGGAAAAATACGGGTGATGATTTAGATGAAGGTAAACCTACACTTCCCCTACTTCACGCAATGCAAAATGGTAATGAAGAAGAATCCGCGTTGATCCGCCAAGCGATTGAGCAAGGCAATGGGCGCCATCTGTTAGATACGGTTCTGGCAACCATGAAACGCTGTGGTTCCCTTGAATATACCTATGCAAGAGCCCAAGAAGAAGCACAAAAAGCGATTGATGCCTTGAATGTAATTGAAGATTCAATTTATAAAGATGCATTGATCGGCTTAGCTTATATCGCAATTCAACGCCATTCTTAGTCACTAGAAAAGACAAAGCAGATCAAGAAAAGGGGAAACGTTATTTTTCCCCTTTGTCTTCTTCATCGATTTGAGCAAGCAGTGACGACAAACCGTAACGCAGGATATATTTCACTATTTTATTGCGCTCAGACTCTGTCAGTTGGTAATACGCTTCCGACCAAATTTGCAATGCATCTGTTCTTTGGCTTTGGTAAGTTACCGAAGGCTCATGCAGGCTAAGTTGCCCTTGGATTTCCCCCGGTAAGCTTTCAAAATAATACTCAACAGCTTTACCCTGTACCCCTCTTTTACGGCGGTTTTTCCAGCCTTCTCGTCTTGCCATTAGGTTAATTCCCTGAGGAGATGTCGGGAGTCCTTCTAACCCAGCTAATTCTTTGGCAGTGAACCACAATTTTTTCATTTTTCACTTCACACTTGTATTATGAAACCTGCTTTTGCAGCTTTACTAAAATGTCATCTGTTAAAAATTTTTTTTTAATTCAATATAATATTATTTTTATATATTAATTATTTACATCTTAAGTAATTGTAAATTACTTATTATTAATTAAATTAATTAGCGCTAGTGCCCCTTCGCGCATAATAAATGTCAGGATAATGTCTCGTTCATCATTGGAAAGCTGGTTATAAGCTTCCTGCCAAATAAAGGCATTATCATTTCGTTTTACTTGATAAAGTGGTGAAGTTTCGTTAGCAAACTGGCTTTCAAAAATATCGATAGGTAAAGAACTTATATGGTATTCCAAGGCTTTGCCTTGAATACCTCGTCTTTTGCGACTTACCCAGTTTTCACGCCTTGCCATGGCATTAATGCCTTGAGTTGTCATGGGAAGCCCTTGTAACCCAACCAACTCTTTTGCCGTTAGCCATTCCTTGTACATGCTGACCCTCCTAGTCATGATGACAATTCGATTTCCAGTTGTTGAAAACTATCTCTATTTTCTCAAAACTTCATTAATCTATTCGTTTTATTTATACCTATAAATAATAATATACAAATCATATTTGTTATTAGAATTCTAATTTCTTTTAATAACAGACAATTAAATAATTTACTCGCTAATAATTTAACTAATTTTATTAACTAATCTAGATATATTATGAGTACAAGTAAAAAGTAGCATTAAATATGTCATTCCTCTCCCTAACTAGAAAGAGTTAGTTTTAATAACAAAGCTTTATCCTAATTCACAGTTCTTCATTCTGACTTTCCATTTAATTTCATAAAAACCACGACAGTTTCATAAAATGAATTTTTAAGAAAAAATCAGAAATTATTTTGGGAAATTTCTGTTATTTTATTTCCAATAACTAAACGGATGTACTGACTGTACCATAATTTTCTGTTACTCGTACCACTAACTCTACATGATTCTAAGTGAAAAAAGGACTAAAAAATGATTTTACGGAAATCGGACTGGCCCCCTGCAGATATCATTGCTGCTTTACGTAAACGTGGGACAACCCTTGCCGCAATTTCACGCGAGGCAGGGCTAAGCTCTTCAACGTTAGCAAATGCGCTATCACGCCCTTGGCCTAAAGGGGAATGGATCATTGCAAATTTCTTAGCCATTCACCCAGCTGAAATTTGGCCAAGTCGTTATTACGACCCAATTACAGGGGATTTATTAGAAAGAAAAGTCAGAGAAAAGGCACCAGTGGAAGATTAAAAATTGTATGGGATATAGATATAAGGCCGTGAATAATCAATATATTCACGGCCTTATCTTTTGATGGCAACCCAATAAAAAAGGTTGAGCTCTAAACGAAACTCAACCCTTTACAATTAGGAAAAGTGTTAACTGGCATTAGCCATTAATAAATTTTTCACCTAATTCGATATCTGCTTTTAATACATCTAGCATGTCTTTCAGTGCTTTCTCTTCAAATGCACTTAATTTACCGATTGGTAAATGTTTTTCGATACCGTTTTTGCCTAAAACAACGGGTTGTGCAAAGAAGCGAGCATGTTCACCATCACCTTCGGTGTAAACACATTCAACCACATTGCTTTCACCTTGCAAACCACGAATTAAAGATAAACCTAAACGTGCAGCTGCTTGGCCCATAGATAAAGTTGCAGACCCGCCACCCGCTTTCGCTTCAACGACTTCTGTACCTGCATTTTGAATACGCTTAGTTAACGCTGCGACTTCTTCGTCAGTGAAGCTAACACCTTCAATTTGAGATAACAGTGGCAGGATAGTCACACCAGAGTGGCCACCAATCACAGGCACTTCGAGGTCATTAACATTTTTGCCTTTTAGTTCAGCAACAAATGTATTAGAACGGATGATATCTAATGTCGTCACACCGAATAAACGGTTTTTATCGTAAACGCCTGCTTTTTTCAGGACTTCAGCAGCGATAGCAACAGTGGTATTCACTGGGTTAGTGATGATACCAATCAATGCTTTAGGGCAAGTTTCAGCAATTTGTTGGATCAGATTACGGACGATACCCGCATTGATGTTAAATAAGTCAGAACGGTCCATACCTGGTTTACGTGCAACACCCGCAGAAATAAGGACAATGTCAGCACCTTTTAATGCAGGTTTTGCATCTTCGCCAGCAAAGCCTGTCACTTTAACATCAGTAGGGATATGGCTTAAGTCAGCAGCAACACCTGGAGTGACTGGTGCGATGTCGTAGAGGGAGAGTTCTGAACCTGCTGGGAGCTGGTTTTTGAGAAGAAGGGCGAGAGCCTGACCGATACCACCTGCTGCACCTAGGACTGCAACTTTCATTCTGAAACTCCTTAATTTGTACTTTAAAAAGATATCACTTTATTTGTTATACACTTAACACATTACGTATAAAAAACAATTTGTTAACAGATAGAGAGAGAGTTTAACGCAAGAGAACTTGTTTATTAATTGCCAGTATTCTAAACAAATTCCTTATCTGTTAATGAGATAACGGGCACTTTTTTAACAAATAGTTTTTCTGGGTATTGCATTTCGCACAATAAGTTGTTTTCTGTGTATATTTTTCAATCAAAAATATTTTTATTAACAATAAATTTACAACGAATATCTGAAAAATTCATTGCTCTATTATGCTAATTTTTCATTTTCACAATTTACGATAAATTAATACTTCTAACTACCAGCCTAAAACGAAATTGCTTAACTTTAAGTTATTCGCTGGTTATAAACTCATCATAACGCAATTTTGTTGCATAAAAATGCACTTTTACGGATAATACAGCTTAATTCAATGCAAAAGAATGGGTTGATTATGCGCACTCCGTCTAAACAAGAAGACTTGGTTAAGGCTTTTAAAGCCCTACTTAAAGAAGAAAAATTTAGCTCGCAAGCTGAAATTGTCACGGCTTTGCAAGAAGAAGGCTTCGAAAATATTAACCAATCAAAAATTTCCAGAATGCTAACCAAATTTGGTGCTGTTCGCACCCGTAATGCAAAAATGGAAATGGTATATTGCCTACCGACAGAGCCTGGTGTCCCTACCGCCACCAGCCCACTCAAAAACTTAGTTTTGGATATAGACTACAACCCTTCTGTTGTCGTGATCAGAACGAGTCCAGGTGCTGCACAGCTTATTGCACGTTTATTAGATTCATTAGGTAAAGCAGAAGGAATTTTAGGTAGTATTGCTGGTGATGATACTATCTTCTCAACGCCAGCCAACAATTTCACCACAAAAGAGTTGTATGAAGCGATTTTAGCGTTATTTGAACAAGAGCTTTAATCTATTGATATACATTAGAATAAGAGGGAAATTCGATTTCCCTCTTATTGTTTTTGTCTGTTTCTATTCGATTTTGAGACATCATTTTGTTATTTGATATTTTCCGCAACTTCATACACTACGGCTTTCACTTTCTGATGCCAATTGCCTTTGGTTACCTATTTTGGCGAAAAAATTGGAAACTCGCTGCCCTGATCATGATAGCCACGATGGCTATCGATTTAGATCATCTGCTAGCTGACCCTATTTTTGACCCAGAACGCTGTGGTATTGGGTTCCACCCACTTCATTCCTTTTGGGCTGCGGTTGTTTATGTGGTGTTACTATTCATGCCATCATGGAAACTCAAAGCGATTGCGGTTGGCTGCTTGTTCCACCTTTTCACAGATTCGCTAGATTGCTATATGGGAAGTTTAAAAAAAGAGATGAATAGCCCAATAACATTAAGTCTCGTCATAGAACAGTGCCCATTGAGTATGCCAAACATAAAAAAAACCCAGCAATCATAAGGATCACTGGGGTTATCAAATAGCTAGCTAAGAGAATCTAATCATCTTGCTCTGTTTCTGCTTTCGCCTTCAAAGCTGCGAGCAATTTGCCATGAATGCCGCTAAAGCCACCATTGCTCATCACCAAAATATGGTCACCCGGTTGTGCGGTTTCAATAATCATATTGGTGAATGCCTCAATATCTGCACTCCAACGGGCGGGTTGAACACATTTTTCAGCAATATCCGTCACCATCCAAGGGATATTGGCCGGTTGGAACAGAAACACTTCATCTGCACGGCCTAGCGCAGGCGCAATATCATTTTTATTGACTCCCATTTTCATGGTATTCGAACGAGGCTCGAGCACTGCAAGAATACGTGAAGTTCCGCCAACTTTGCTGCGAAGTGCTTCTAACGTTGCCAAAATAGCCGTTGGGTGATGTGCGAAGTCATCGTAAACACTAACGCCATTTTCAACACCACGTAACTCAAGGCGACGGCGTGCATTGATAAAGCCATTCAAGGCAAGGCAAGCTTCTTTTACTGGGACTCCTACATGGTGAGCCGCAGCAATCGCCATCAATGCATTTTGGATATTGTGGTTACCCACTTGTGACCAAGTGACTTCACCCACTTTTTCTTGTTGGTAGTACACGGCAAAGTGGCTGCCATCGTGGCTTAGCTTCTCTGCTTGCCATCCACCATGCTCCCCCCCCACCAGCTCTTGTTCACTCCAGCAGCCCATTCCAATCACTTGTTTTAAATGATTATCGTTGTCTGGTGTGAAAATTTTGCCACTCGCTGGCACAATGCGTACAAGGTGATGGAACTGTTTTTGAATCGCTTCGAGGTTTTCAAAGATATCCGCATGGTCGAATTCAAGGTTGTTCAATACCAAGGTTTTCGGGCTGTAATGAACAAATTTAGAACGTTTATCGAAAAATGCACAGTCATATTCATCCGCCTCGATAACAAAAAACGGACTTTCGCCAATCTTAGCGGAGACATCAAAGTTACCCGGAACACCACCGATAAGAAAACCGGGCTTGTAACCGCACTCTTCTAAGATCCACGCAAGCATCCCCGCGGTAGTCGTTTTACCATGGGTTCCCGCCACGGCCAGTACCCAACGTTCGGGTAACACATGGTCATGAAGCCACTGCGGGCCAGATGTATACGGCAAACCTCTTTCTAACACAGCTTCGACACAAGGGTTACCGCGCGTCATTGCATTACCGATCACTACCATATCCGGTATTGGGTCAAGCTGAGCCGGATCAAACCCCTGAATGAGTTCAATCCCTTGATTTTCAAGTAATGTGCTCATCGGTGGATACACATTGTCATCCGAACCCGTCACTTTATGCCCTAAAGAACGAGCCAATATTGCTAAGCTTCCCATAAAGGTACCGCATATACCTAAAATATGTATGTGCATTCTTTTTCATCCAATTAGCATGAGGTTGGTCACTATTCTACCCATCAAAAACAGGTTTATAAATGCATTAACCTATTAATCTTTTTTTTATTTAGTTAAACTCTCCCCGCGCGAGGGTAAATGCCCCGCAAAACCTCTGTCAATTTTATTCAGGACCTTCGTCATGAAAACATTAGGCGAATTCATCGTCGAAAAGCAACAAGATTTTCCTCATGCAACAGGTGAGCTGACTTCTTTATTATCAGCTATCAAACTGGGCGCTAAAATTATCCATCGTGATATTAATAAAGCTGGACTTGTCGATATTCTTGGCACTAACGGTGTTTCGAATATTCAAGGTGAAGTTCAGATGAAGCTTGACCTGTATGCTAACGAAAAACTGAAAGCGGCTTTAAAAGCACGCGGAGAAGTCGCCGGTATCGCCTCTGAAGAAGAAGACGAAATTGTCATTTTCGAAGGAGACCGTGCAGAAAACGCAAAATATGTTGTTTTAATGGACCCACTTGATGGTTCTTCGAACATCGATGTAAACGTTTCCGTTGGAACAATTTTCTCAATCTATCATCGTATCACGCCAATTGGCCAACCGGTTACAGAAGCTGATTTCCTGCAACCAGGTAACCGCCAAGTGGCTGCGGGCTACGTGGTTTATGGTTCATCAACGATGTTAGTTTACACCACGGGTGTTGGTGTACACGCGTTTACTTACGACCCATCATTGGGCGTTTTCTGCTTATCTCATGAAAAAGTGATGTTCCCATCAGAAGGGAAAATGTACTCCATCAACGAAGGAAACTATATCAGGTTCCCGATGGGCGTTAAAAAGTACATTAAATATTGCCAAGAAGAAGATAAAGCAACAAATCGCCCGTATACCACTCGTTATATCGGTTCTTTGGTTGCAGATTTCCATCGTAACTTGCTCAAAGGGGGAATTTATATTTACCCGAGTACAGCAAGCCATCCAAATGGAAAATTGCGCCTTCTGTACGAATGCAACCCAATTGCATTTTTAGCAGAACAAGCCGGTGGTAAAGCTAGCGATGGGGCTAATCGTATCTTAGATATTATTCCTAGCGAATTACACCAACGTGCACCGTTTTTTGTCGGAACGGAGTCGATGGTAGAGAAAGCCGAATCATTTATGCGTGAATTCCCTGACTCGGAATAACCCAATTTATTAATTATAAGGCGGGGTTTCCCGCCTTTTTTGTTCCTTTTTTTCACCAACTAGTGAGTTTTGCCCCCTTTTACGGCTATAATGTCCCCCACGCTATCTACTCTATTATTTGATTTGCCTAAAAGCGGCAACAAATTAAAATGAGTAAATTCATTATTCACACAAAGGATACATTTAAATGGGCCTGAACAATGTACCGGCAGGTAAAGATCTGCCAGAAGATATCTATGTTATCATCGAAATCCCAGCGAACGCAGATCCTATCAAATATGAAGTTGATAAAGACTCTGGTGCGCTGTTTGTAGACCGTTTCATGTCAACAGCGATGTTCTATCCATGCAACTATGGTTACATCAACAACACCCTGTCTTTAGATGGCGACCCAGTTGACGTATTAGTTCCAACTCCATACCCATTACAACCAGGCTCAGTCATCCGTTGCCGCCCTGTTGGCGTCCTGAAAATGACTGACGAGTCTGGTGAAGATGCAAAATTAGTTGCTGTTCCGCACACAAAATTAAGCAAAGAATACGATCACATCAAAGATGTGAACGACCTGCCAGAATTACTGCGTGCTCAAATTACTCATTTCTTTGAACATTACAAAGATTTAGAAAAAGGTAAATGGGTTAAAGTTGATGGTTGGGAAGATGCAGCATCTGCAAAAGCAGAGATCATCGAATCTTTCGAACGCGCTGCAAAAAAATAATCTCCCTTTAAGGGCATAATGAAAGCGCTGGTTAATATCAGCGCTTTTTTATGGGCTCTAACATGTTGATTAGGCCATAAAGTAAAAACGCCAGCTATCATTGCTGGCGTTTTATATTTTTACAACTCGATAGCGACTATTAAATCGTTATACTTCTTCATCACGTTTCAGCCAGTCGCCACTTTTTATTTGACGTAGACCATCAACCGAATGTTTATACAGATAAATCCAAGCGTTGCCATACGGCGTTGGGATAAGCTCTCGTACATAGTCTTGAGAATTTTTCTTTAGCTCATCTAATTCAGTCAAAATTGACGGGTTGATTCGATAAACTTCGCACTCTATCACCCCATCCCCTTTGACAACCGCTGGATAATATCCAAGATCATACAGTTCATAGCCTTCTAGCTTATGCTCACCGAGTAGCTGAGCATAAGTCATCCAATGATGATTTCCTTGCTTTTGTCTTAAGCTACCATAAACAATTACACGCATAATCTAAAACTCAAATTGGTAAAGGAGATCCAATGCCTGATTAACACCAGACACAGCTTCTAAATACAGTTTTGGCATCAACCGATAACGTAAGGTTAACGTCGCCAATGAGTCAAAGATACCAACTCCATACTTCACTTGTAAATCATTAGTGATCTTACCACTTACAACGACTTGAGAACCATCCCCCACACCTTGGGTATCGACGGCTAAATCAGAGACTCCAAATGTCTCACCAATTTTACCCACGAGTTGCCCACTTTGTGCTACACCTAAGCCGATTAACATAGATGTCATTTGTGAACCATTTGCGTCCCCACTATCTAAGCCCTCTCCTCTTAATAAGTAAGAAAGCGCTTCTTGTTGTGTTTTCGCAGGTTCAGAGAATATTTCTACTTTCGGTTTATCCGCAAGGCCTGTGACCTTCACCCCTGCAATCACGTTATCCGCTGTGTTGTCTGGGTTACGTATCGCTTCTAAGTTTAAGAATGGTTGGTCTGCAGGGCCTGAGAACTGAATTTGGCCTTTACGTACAATCAAATCTTGCCCATAAGCACGGAAACGACCTGCTGGAATATCCACTTGGCCATTAATGTGTAAGCCATGGATATTCTGAACTACTTTCAATAAACCGGTCAGACGTGCTTTTAAGCCAAATGCGTCTAATTGCACATCGTTGCCAATTTTAATATCCAAATTGGTCTGAATAGGAATGGATGGCGCTTTTTCCTCAATTGGCTGTAAATTGCTATCTAACATCACCACATCCGAAGATGGGCTTACCGCTGACTCAGGGAGTTCTTGGACCGTGATCCGTGCCCACGGGATATTGACCGTCCCCTTTAACGTTAATACCGAAGGCGACGCATCAAAAACAATATCTGGTTGAACATCAATTTGGATCATCGGCGGTAAAGAAACACGAAGGTTATTACCTCGCGCCATGACTTTTGCACGCCATGCATCAATATTGCGCCAGTCTGCATCACCATCAATGTTCAGATAGCCCTCTGGCGTGTTTATCTGGCCATTCATTACTGAGCTCGTGCCGTTGAAATTAACACCTAAATGACCACTTTTGATATCAAACGGGATCATTGCAGATTTCACTTCTAAACTCGAAAGCGCTAAATTCCCATTTAATAATGGGTTATTGGCTGACCCGCCTAAACGTAGATTTCCACTTAAACGGCCATTCGCCACTTCCTTCTGGCCCAGTAACGGCTTGATTAAATCTAATGTCACCGAATTAATTTCAACATTACCCGACAACAAGCGACGTTTTTCAATATCAGACACTTGGATGTTACCGCGCATCTGTCCGTTATTAGCTAACCCAAATAACCAGCTAAGATCTGCCTTACCATTTTTCAACCCAGCACTTAACGTTAAGGTATCAAAAGCAATAGGCAAACGGGTTCCATCCACAAACTGAACTGCTTTGACATCATTTCCTCGCAAGTCCAGCTTCACTTGTGGCATGCTGCCATCCGCTTGCCAAATGGCATTGGCTTTACCCGTAAATACGCCACTGACTCGAGTATCTTGTGGCATAAAGGGTTTGATCATGGCGAGATCAAAACGTTCTAATACGATATCTGCGCTACCACTTTTACCCGCTTTAATCGGTTTTGGTACACACAAACGGGCGTTCGGGTTAACCCAACAATGCCGTCCAATGGTCACTTCTTGGGTTTGGTTGGCATAATCGAGTGACATTGCTTGGTTTAAGCGCCATTCACCCACCACCGTATCAAATAAGGTGTTAGATAAATTCCCTTTCCACACTTCAGTCTGCCGGTCAAAACTGCCTGCTAATGCTAATTGACCAGAAACCGGCTCACCTTTCATATTCAATTTTAACGTATGCTGTTTTTCACTGCCTTTCGCATCTAAAGTTAGGTTATTGACGACAAGGTCGCCTTGTTTTAATTGACGCAGAACAACGGATAGATCCCCTTTAATTTGCTCGCCTGTTGCCACATTTCCTTTGATAACAACATTCTCGATAGCAAGGTCGTCCTGCCACTTCACACCGCGTGCGGTGAGGTCAACAAGCGCTTCTGGCGTCTCTAAATTACCCCGTAATTTCACATCACCGGCAATCACACCACCTAAGCCAGGTAGCAAACCATTGAGTGCGGGGGCATTAATTTTGGCATCAAGGTTCCATTTATCAGCAAGGGAGCCTTTTACGTCGACATTATTTTTACCCAGTGCCAAATTGAAGTTTGGAATATCCCATTGGCCTGCTGCGTTACCTTTGGCTTTGCCGCGTGCTTTCAAGAGATTATTTTTGACATTACCATCCAAAATAATTTCAGGGATATCTAACTGCCAGCTACCACCGTATAAACTTCCGCGAGTAGCAATCTTGCCATCCACTTTAGCAGGCCATTCAGGGTACTGTTTGGCAGTATTAATCCCCGACAAGGTCAATACTGCATTCCAACTAATCGCCTTGCTCCAGTCCGCAACACCTGTAATATCCGCATTACCCTGTAAAGCAGCTAAACGTAAACGAGTTAAATTAATTTGCTCTTCATTGCCTTTCGCATCTAATAGCAAGGTCGAAGGGGGCAAATCCTGCCCAGTGATAGCTGAGCGTACAGACATGTCATAAGCCGATGGCCGGCCATTTAAACGCAACCGTGTTCCATCGAGTTGGTATTGCGCTTCCCCCACTAACGGCCACGTTAGCTTATCACTTTCTAATGTCAGCAAAATAGGCAGGTCTGCTTGTGACAAATCTGTTTCTGCATCTAATTTCGCATTAATTGGCCCGTGTAAGTTCAATGCCAATTTTAGCTCATCAACCAAACCGCCTTTTAAGGAGAGGTCTATTTTTTGCCCGTCTAAATCCTCTAAACGGCTTTCACCCACGACCGACAATGAGACTGGCCATTTATCTTGCAATGTTGCTGTGCCAGATAACGCAACATTCCCTTGCGGTGCATCGACTTTTAACTGTTTAACTAAAACTTGTTGCCCTTCATTCGAAAGACTCAAGTGTAATTGGTTAATTTTAAGTTCAGTCGCTCCCGTTAATTGAAAATTCGAAGCATTAATGCCATCAACATTTAAATCAACAGGTAAAATAACCTCTGGTAATTCAGCGAGTAACGGCTTAGAAAATAGCGCTTTTAATTCGTCCGCTAATGATTTTTGGTCATTTATCGGAGTTGGTTCTGGTTGTTTCTCTTCAACGGCTGCATCTGATTTGGTTTCAGGTAAATTAATGGCCAAATCAATGATATCGGTTGGAATGATAGTGATCGCTTTCCCTTCCCACGTGACCCCTGTGGTAAATTTGGCTAAATCGATGTCCATGCCATCCACATTAACGTGCGTTGAAACCAAAGCCAATTGATTCAAACGAATGGTTAAAGGTGCCTTGAGTTCAGTCAAAGGTTCAGATGGTGGCGTTTCTTCTGAAGGGGGAAACTGTGAGGTATCAACATTGACAGTGACATTTTCCGTACCTAAGTTGTCGACACATAGCTCACGGCTTGTTAAACAACCTAGACGTACGGCTAAATTTAGTTTTCCTGCATTAACATCAACACCTGGCATTTGGTATTTAACGCCACTTAACGTTAAGTTACTAATATCCCCGTCAATTTTATCAATGGTTAATTCAGGAACAAAGCGTGTCGCTGTATTTAATGCAAAGTGAAGACCAGACTGTGTTCCAATCACCCAACTGAGTGCAGCAATAATCAAAACAAGAATTAATAAAATGGAAAGACTTGTCCATTTTAGCCACTTCAACCACCTCATAACTCAGTCCCCAAGCCGATATAAAACTGTATTTTGTTGTTATCTGGATCACCGATAGGTTTTGCTAAGTCTAATTTTATTGGCCCAACCGGTGAGACCCAGCGGATACCGACTCCCGCACCCGTTTTAAAATCACTATTTTTAAAGTTATCAACGGCTTCACCACTATCAATAAAGGTTGCTCCCCACCAATTCCCTGTAAAGTTATATTGGTATTCTACAGAGCCTACGGCCAATTTTGATGCCCCTGTCAGCTTACCTTTACTATTTTCTGGCGAGATCTTTTGGTAACCATACCCACGCACACTGCCGTCACCCCCTGCAAAGAAACGCAAGTCCGGTGGAACTTTGTCGAAGTCGTTCGTTTCAATCCAACCGATATTTCCACGAACAACAAAGCGATGACCTTCCCATGGCGTTCTGATCCATACGTTTTTGGCTTGCAGTACCGCAAAATCGATGTCTGAACCCCAAATTTTATTTGAGTAATCAATAGAGTAACGTTGGCTATCTCCCCATGTTGGCATCACACCGCCGCGTTGGCGAATACGGCTCACATAGGCCCCGGGATATAACAACATCGTCGTATTCGTCACGTTGGCTTGGGTAAAGTTACTCAGCATCCAACGCATGTTTACGCCATATTGCCAACCGGATGAATAATCCCAATTACGAGACACATTCAAGGTTGTTGTATTCGCTTGGGTATCATTTAAATCTGTACGTTTAAAGCCCCCTTGAACCGCATAATATTGCTCAAGCGGGTTAGCTTTTAGTGGAATTTTATAGCTCGCATCAATTAATTGTTCTGGTTGTGACAAACTAATACTGGACGTTAAACTTTGCCCACGGGAGTTGATCCACGGCTTATTCCATGTGGCTTTAACGCGAGGGCCCACATCTGTTGCATACCCCCCACCGAGCTCAATAAAATTTTTGGCTCTAGGGGTCATTACCGCTTCCATCGGTAACTCATAGGAGTTTTCTTTTCGAGCACTCACGATGCGTGGCGTCACAATCGCAGAAGTGAACCAACCTGTTTCTGCTAACCGACGATTAAATTCAGCAAGTTGTTCTGATGTGTAGTATTCCCCTTTTTTGAAAGGAGCAAGGTTGTTCAGGTAATCTTCACGAATTTGTGAACCTGAATAAGAAATAGCACCAAACCGATAGCGTTCACCACTGTTAAAATCAAAATCCCAATAAGCCGCATGGTGATCAAGAGAAATACCCAGTTGGCTTTTCTCCATCATCGCATCAAAATAACCTTTACGAACGGCTAAACTGCTAAAGCGCCCTTTAAATTCTTCGTATTCGCCATCATTTTGGATAGTATCAAGCTTTGGCGTATATTGTTTGAGCATCTTTTCATAGTCTGGATCCGTTTTTGCTCCACCTTGTAACTCAACATTCACCCCTTTTAATAAAATAGGTTCTCCAGGAGTGACCTTGGCGGTTAAAACGGAACGAGCAGGCGGGGTTTTTTCTTCATAGCTAAATTCAACCGTGGGTTGGTAGTAACCTAAAGGCTTTAAACCTTCTTTAATTGCTTTCTCAACACGGGCTCGAAAACGACCATTTGGCACAACCTCATCTTGCGATATATTAGACAGCTGTACGCGAACGTTTTGATTAAGTTGTCCTTCAAGGCCTTCAATATTAAGGCGAAGATTAGCTGCGTGTACCACTGGCACTGCCGCAGTTAGGCAGAGAAAACAAATTAGAGGGTATTTCGACACGCCTACTCCTAAGGTGATTGTTCGATTGACTAAATACTTCATATCAATTTATTTTGAGTAAAATTCGCCATAGACACAAGTTTTTATCCCTACTTTTAGATTATTTGTGTGGTCAATACATATAGGAATCATTATGCCTTTTAATAAATTTCACTCTGCAAGTATTGCACAACCTCTGCCCGGCAGAGCAACTGCTATGACTTACTCACCATATCATGCGCTTAACCATCATTCGATTGAGATTATTCCTAAGAATATGGAAATTGCTTATTTTGCCATGGGCTGTTTTTGGGGAGTTGAACGACTATTTTGGCAGCAAGCTGGGGTTTATTCAACTTCTGCTGGCTATTGTGGTGGTGTGACCCCTAACCCAACCTACGAAGAGGTTTGCTCAGGACGCACTGGCCACGCAGAAGCGGTTCGTGTTGTTTTTGACCCACAAATTATCAGTTACTCTCAACTATTGACATTATTTTGGGAAAACCATGACCCTGCACAAGGCATGCGCCAAGGGAATGACATGGGAAGCCAATATCGCTCCGCCATTTATACTGTGTCAGATGAGCAAGACCAGCAAGCAATGGAAACACTGCAAGCTTACCAAAATGCAATGAAAGCGCAGCATGACTCTCGTGCAATCACGACCGAAATAGCACCTTTAGACACGTTTTATTTCGCAGAAGATTACCACCAGCAGTACTTATACAAAAACCCGAATGGATATTGTGGATTAGGAGGGATTGGTATCTGTTTACCGCCTTCGTTAAACAAATAAATCAATAACTTAATACAGTGAGTTCATCTTCCCAACCATTCAAGTTGCTTTCCAATATGACTTAAAGCAGCTTGAATGACGATGAATATCTAGGCAGATAAATCACCTCGGTGCTATACTCATGCAACATATCAACAATTTGCGCATATTGCGCAACATATATTTGCATACTCAATATATTTAAATACGCGAGACTATGCCTTCAGAGATTTTTGAATTTTATGGGTTCTTCCTTTGATTGGCTGGATAACTTATGCTCAACAGTTTATTAATTGTTCTATTATTATGCGCAATCAGCGCATTCTTTTCTTTGTCAGAAATTTCTCTGGCGGCTTCCCGCCGTATTAAACTTAAGCTCATGGCCGATGAAGGCAACATTAACGCGGCTCGCGTGCTTAAATTACAAGAAATGCCGGGAATGTTTTTTACCGTCGTTCAAATTGGTTTAAATGCCGTTGCTATCCTTGCAGGTATTGTGGGGGAATCGGCTTTCTCCCCGGCTCTGTACGATATCTTTATTCAGTTTTTATCCCCTAGCTGGGCTCAACAAGTTTCATCAATCCTGTCATTCACCATTGTGACAAGTTTGTTTATTTTAGTGGCTGATTTAACACCAAAACGTATCGGTATGGTAAAACCTGAAGCCATTGCTATTCGTATCGTGAATCCGATGCGCTTCTGTTTAGTGATACTGGGTCCATTAGTCTGGTTTTTTAATGGCCTTGCGAACCTGTTTTTTAAATTATTCAAATTACCTACGTCACGTAATGAAGACATTACTTCTGATGATATCTTTGCGGTGGTTGAAGCAGGGGCGGTTGCGGGTGTGTTACGTAAACAAGAACATGAATTAATTGAGAATGTCTTCGAGCTAGAATCACGTACTGTGCCATCAGCGATGACTCCGCGTGAAAGTATCATTTATTTTGACAAAGACGAGTCAGAAGAAAGCATCAAACATAAAATTTCAACTCAGCCACATTCTAAGTTCTTGGTCTGTGCAGGGGATATTGACCATGTTATCGGTTATGTTGATTCAAAAGAATTACTTAACCGTGTACTCAATGGGCAAAGTTTAAGCTTAAAAGAAGGCGCTCACATTAGAAATACGCTAATGATCCCTGACACCCTATCACTATCAGATACCTTAGAAGCCTTTAAAGCAAATGCGGTCGATTTTGCTGTTATTCTCAACGAATATGCATTGGTCATGGGTATCATTACCATCAATGATGTAATGATCACTTTAATGGGTGATTTAATTGGCCCAGGGCAAGAAGAGCAAATCGTGGTCCGTGATGAGAATTCTTGGTTAGTTGAAGGCGGAACGCCAATCGAAGATGTGATGCGCATTTTGGATATTGATGATTTCCCTGACTTTAGCAACTATGAAACCATCGCAGGGTTTATGATGTACCGGTTAAGAAGAATGCCAAAGCGCACAGATTATGTGAAATATGCGGGCTATAAATTTGAAGTTGTCGATATCGATAATTACAAAATAGACCAACTACTCGTAACTCGCCTTACTACGGTGCCATCACCAGTGGTTGTACAGCCCGGAAAAAATACTATTGAAACGGCTGACGCAAAACAACAAACAAAAGGTACTGAACATTAGTGCTTGATAGCGAAGCCGTTTCTTTCAATGCGCCACCCGTGTGGCGCGTTGTTAACCAAAACCTTCTTGATTAACCTACCCCAGTTCTGCCTGCAATAATGAAACCTGTTTATTGACCTCACTCATCACATTGTAATGGCGCTTATCACTGATTTTAGGTGGTAGAATTTTCCCATAATTAAACTCAAATGCCCCAAAATCCTTAATATAGAGCCTGCCACGGAATAGCGTTTTGACGTAAAGAGCAATCTTCGATGGGTTATAACGGTTAAAAATTTTCATTAGAACTTTGCCTCCCCTTTGTTCTTACGATATTCAATAACTCATACCGTTCAATAATCATAGACCAGAAATTTTCACTTTGGTTCTAAAATTGCAGTTTTATTCAATTTACTGACATAACATGACACTGTAAATTAACTGTTAAAACCCCATAAACTTTGCTTTTATTCTAAATTTTAAAAAAATGTTAAATTACCCCTTGTAACTCATCCGATGAGCTATGCTATAAATAGTAGTCATCCAACAAACCACTAGGCTCACATGGCAAAATCATCAATCAAGGAGCTTTTATGATAAGAAATTATTTACTTTTAATATGCTTGCTTGGGGTATCAGCAGTAGCTTCTGCAGCAAATATTCAATTAAACCAATCTGTTCCTGCTATTTCCGTCACCGATAAAGGTGAGCTTGTGATGAATAATGAAGGGAAGTTGGATTATCAACCGTGGAAAAGCCAACAACTCGTTGGAAAGGTGCGTACTATCCAGCACATTGCAGGCCGCTCTTCAGCAAAAGAGCTCAATGCCCCCTTAGTTGAAGCTATCAAGCAAGCCAAATTCCCTCATAATACCTATCAGACAACGACAATCATTAATACCGATGATGCAATTTTTGGTACTGGTGTCTTTGTTAAAAATAGCGTTGAAGATAGCAAAAAAGAGTTTCCTTACTCACAATTTATTGTTGATAGTGAGGGGACAGTAAAGAACGCATGGGGCTTGAAACCAGAAAGCTCGGCAATCATCGTATTGGATAATCAAGGGAAAGTGTTGTTCTTCAAAGATGGTGAATTAAATACCCAAGAAATTCAAAAAGTCATTAGTTTGTTAGTGTCATCGCTAAACTAATAAGGGCAAACTTTTACTACTATCAAACTTTTACTACTATGTAGTGCGCGTATATGTAGTGTGCGTAATTTCGCACACTACACCTACAATTCAGCCTATCGCTCTTGAGCCCAAAATAGTGAGTTATGCTAAAATGCCCTTACATTAAATATGCATAATTATGATTATTATTTTAATAAACAATCATGACTAATGTGCTCATTATCACGTTTTAGTTTCATTCCAATAGACCTTGGCACAAAAACCACCATTAGCGCCATGAGTAAAAATCACCTGCAAATGATGTAATTGTGCAACCCGCTTAACAATGGAGAGCCCTAAGCCACTCCCTGTCTTCTCTTGCCCCGGAGGACGATAAAAACGCTCACCTAGCCGCTGTAAAACCTCAGGTGTCACACCATCACCATCATCTTGAATTTCAAGGTGATCAGCATACAAAATAATCTCCACTCGCCCAGCTTTTTTCCCATAACGTATAGCATTATTGAGTAAATTTCTCAGTAACGCATTGAGTAGTAATGGTTGGCCTTGAAAATCAGGGGGGCTAGCAACTCGGGTGTTTATTAGGGTTGTTTGCTGCTCTTGCGCTTCAGGTTCCACATCTTTTATCGCCGATTCAATTAATGCAGGCCAAGATACAACTGTAATATCATCAAGTTGAGTGGATGATTCTAACCGAGACAACATCAGTAGTTGGTCAACAAGCCTTGTTGCCCTATCAATACCTTCTGATAAATTCGCTACTGCATGGTTACGGATATCGGCATTATTCCCCGCAATTTGTACCACTTCTGCCTGCACCCTTAATGCTGCGAGTGGACTACGTAGTTCATGAGCCGCATCGGAGGTAAATTGTCGTTCACGGGCAAACATTTCATTAATACGACCAAGCAACACATTCATGGAGTCAATAATAGGTCTGACTTCACTGGGAATACGCGCCACTTGCACTGGAGTTAGTTCATCGGGTTTTCGGTGATACAACTGCTTTGCTACATCCTTCAATGGGCGTAAAGCGCGTGTCAGTAGCCATAAAAATAGTAATAACATGATTGGCAAAGCAATCAACCAAGGCATAAATTGTGCCACCATAATATCAGTTGCCATTTCTTGCCGGTATTCCCACTCCTGCCCTACCGCGATAACGTATTGACCATCTTGAGATTTTAGCCATACAAAGCGCCAAGGGTCATCACTTCCTTGGATCATCCCATCCGTAAAACCTTCTCGTTTAAATTGATAGACAATATCTCTACCGTTATCACCGTCGTTTAAAACCATTTTGCCATCGGGTGTAAAGATAGCAAATGCCAGTGCATCGTCATCCTGATGGCCACGGTTCTTTCGTAATAATTTTTTGGTTTTAGTCAGTGAAGGCCGGCTCAATTCAAAGTCGGATGGTAAAACTGATAACCGTTTAGCAAACGCCATTTGCTGGGTATCAAACAGTTCATTAATCGTTTTATAGCTTTGATACCATGCTAGCGAACTTGCGATCCCCCATGTCAGCAACGCTAACAGGAGCAGCATTAACGTGAGTTTCAGCCTAAGACTAAATGTCTTCATCATTTATCATCACCTAATCGATAGCCTACACCATGAATAGTTCGAATAAATTTATTACCTAATTTGCGTCGTAAATGGTGGATATGTACCTCAACCGAGTTACTAGAAACCTCTTCATCCCAGTTATATAATTTTTCTTCAATTAAAGGACGAGAAAAAACTTTATTTGGGTTATGCATAAATAAAGAGAGTAAGGCAAACTCTTTCCCCTTTAGTTGTACAGGCTCACCTTGCTGTGTCACCGTCATTGCAACCGGATCCATTTCGACATCACCATGTGTGAGTTTAGAAGACAGTTGCCCACTTCGGCGGCGGATCAACGCTTGCAAACGCGCCATGACTTCCATTAAAGCGAAAGGTTTACACAGATAATCATCAGCCCCTTGTTGAAGCCCTTGAACACGTTGATCTAATGCATCACGCGCCGTCAAAATCAAGACAGGCTCATCGCGTCCTTCTTTGCGCCAATGTTTTAAAATATCCATGCCATCAATATTAGGTAACGAAAGATCGAGTACAACAGCATCATAAGGTGCATCAAATAAAGCCAGCTGTCCTTGTTTACCATCCATAAACCAGTCAACCGTAAACCCTAGTTGCGTTAAACCCACTTTTAAACCATCACCAATTAGCCTGTCATCTTCAATTAAAAGAATTCGCATAATATCCCCCACATCAGAATATTATTATATTTATCCCATCAGCCTTAAGATGACTAGCTATTATTAATAAAATTAAAAATATAATTCGTTAGTTAAGTTTCTTAAGATCCTGTTAAGATTTACTTGGTTTAATACCCTCCATACAAACAAATTCATGTCCATTTGGAGATATTGATGATGAAAAAATTACCTGTAATCGCTTTAGTCGCTGCACTCGCAAGTGCACCTGTTTTCGCTGCAAATGGTGGTTTTGACGGCCCAGGCGCAGTCACAAATACAACAACTCAAACCTCTCAAGCGGGTGGTTTCATCGGCCCAAATAGTGGGGAAATGACAGTTGCGAAAGCGCTTGATATGTCAGATGACAGCTGGGTTATTTTACGTGGGAATATCGTCAAACAACTCGACCATAAACATTATGAATTCACCGATGGTACTGGCACTATTAATTTAGAAATCAGCGAAAAGCGTTGGAACGGTATAAATGTAACGCCAAAAGATAAAGTTGAAATTCGCGGTAAAATTGATAAAGACTGGAATTCAAGAGAAGTCGAAGTTAAGCAAATCCAAATTATTAAATAATTCACAACGTTTACAACGGGACCTACTTTAAAGTAGGTCCCATCTAAATCCTATTTCATACAGAAATTAACAGTGCTAAATTAACAAAATCATTTTTGTTTACTAAGGCTGCTTAATGACTGTAAAACGCCCTAAAATACGTAATATTCAAGAGAAACTACTTTCAGATAATTGGTATATTTTAAAAAAATATACTTATGAGTTACAACGTCGAGATGGTAGTTGGCAACAACAAGAGCGCGAAGTCTACGATAGAGGCAATGGTGCCGTTATTTTGTTATATAGCAAAATAAAAAATAGCATTATTTTAATTCGTCAATTTCGCATGCCAGTCTATGTGAATGGCTATTCTGATTTTCTGATTGAAGCCGCTGCTGGCTTACTCGAAAACGCCTCTCCCGAAGCTCGAATTATTGCTGAAGCAGAAGAAGAAACGGGTTTTAAAGTCGATAAAATTCAGAAAGTTTTTGAAGCCTTTATGAGCCCTGGCTCAGTCACCGAAAAACTCCACTTTTACATCGCTGAATACAGTGATAATCATCGTCAAAATGCAGGCGGTGGGCTGAAAGAAGAAGGGGAAGATATTGAAGTATTAGAGTGGCCTTTCCCTAAAGCCATTGATGCGATAAAAACGGGAGAAATTGTTGATGGCAAAACCATCATGTTGATCCAGTACCTTGCCCTAAACGCTATTCTAAAAAGCTAATCCAACTCTTATAGCTCATAATGATAAAATAAAATCAGAATGAGCTTTCCTATTTTTTATCAATCATTAAACGAACGATGAAAATAAAAACAATCGTAAAAAGATAATCAACTTTTATTATTTTGTTCTTTAATTAAAAAATAAAACCATAATTCCAATATAAAACATATTTCGCTTTGACCTATTCACTAAAAAACCTTAAATTTAAATAATATTAATTTTATTTATCATCATTTTAAGAGTCTTATTTTTGCATCCAATGAATATCAAATAATTGTTATATATTACAGTCAGTGATTAAGGAGCTAAATAAAATGATACGCTGCGTTCGTATGTGGACAGGAGAAGATGGAAATTCTCTATTTGAAGAAGGCACTCTTGAGCTTAATAATATAGCAGGAGGCGATAGCCAAACCCCTACCATTGCAGTCAATGAGCTTACCTTTCGTGAAACAGTTTCTGGCGGCTCTTTTGATTGGCATCAAGACCCCGTTCCTCGTTATGTCATTACTCTTTCAGGCACTTTAGAATTCGAAACCAAAGATGGTTCGAAATTTATCATCAACCCAGGTGATATTTTACTTGCGCAAGATAATACGGGAACTGGCCATAAATGGCGGCTTATTGGTGATGAGCCTTGGCGTCGTGCTTATGTTGTCTACCAAGAAGGCACCGACCTTTGCTTCACTCCAACACAAAAATAGAGGCCATCATGAATAAACCGATTGCTGAGAATGTCGATATTGCCCTCATTGGCGCAGGGATCATGAGTGCAACACTTGGTACATTTCTCAAAGAACTTGAGCCGTCACTGACGATCGCCGTTTTTGAAAGGCTAAACGACTGTGCTCAAGAAAGTTCCCACCCGTGGAATAATGCGGGAACAGGGCATGCTGCTAACTGTGAAATGAACTACACGCCACCAAATCCAGATGGTACGGTGGATATCAGTAAAGCGCTTGAAGTTAATACGGAATTCGATCTCTCTCGTCAGCTCTGGTCTTACCTAGTCACTAAAGGAAAAATTAAAGATCCACGTGACTTTATTCACCCATGCCCACACATGAGCTTTGTTTGGGGTGAAGACAATGTAAAATTCTTAAAACAGCGCTACCAGCAGATGTCTGCTCACCACTGTTACCACAACATGGAATACAGTGATGATCCAAAACAGATCAACGAATGGGCACCACTGATCATGGAAGGCCGTGACCCGAAAGAAGCGATTGCGGTTACCCGTGTTAATACTGGTGCTGATGTCGATTACGGCGCACTAACGCATTTATTAATCGCGCAATTAAGCGAACAGTCCGGCTTTTCAATCCATTATAAGCATGAAGTCATTGATGTTAAAAAAACCACCGATGGCAGATGGAATATTGAAGTTAAAAACCTTGTGACCCATGAAAAAACAATCACTTCCGCGAAGTTTGTGTTCGTGGGTGCAGGCGGTCGAGCGATCGAGTTACTACAAAAATCGGGGATCCCTGAAGGAAAAGGGTATGGTGGGTTCCCTGTCAGTGGGATCTGGCTGCGTTGCGATAACGAAGAAATTGCCTCTCGCCACCATGCAAAAGTTTACGGTAAAGCCGACAAAGGCTCTCCACCAATGTCTGTTCCACACTTAGACACGCGCATTATTGGGGGTAAACGCTCTCTCTTATTCGGGCCTTATGCCGGTTTTTCGAGTAAATTCCTTAAACACGGCTCTTATTTAGACCTGTTTGAATCGGTGAAATTGAATAACCTTGAGCCAATGCTTGCGGTGGCGAAAGATAACTGGTCACTCGCAGAATACTTAGTAGGCCAAGTGCTGCAAACTTCTGCTCACCAATTCGCCATGTTGCAACAATTCTACCCAGAAGCACAGCATGAAGATTGGAAAGAGGTGGTTGCAGGGCAACGAGTACAAATTATTAAACCTGACCATGATAAAAAAGGGGTTTTAGAGTTTGGTACAGAACTGATTACCAGTGCAGATAAATCATTTACGGTATTGATGGGAGCATCTCCGGGGGCATCGACAGCGGCATTTATTGCACTAAATGTATTAAAAACCTGTTTTGATGAGCAACTCAAGGCCGATGGCTGGGAAACACGCTTAAAAGATATCATTCCAACCTATGGAATTGATTTAAAAACAGATGCAAAAGCCTGTTTAGATATTCGTACTGCGACAGCTAAAGTTCTAAAACTAGATAATTAGTGACTAATTAGGTTGGGAAATAACTTCCCAACCTTTATTGAGGTTTAGAATAAAATCACCCGAAAGCCAGGGTTCAAAAAAGACTCCCTAGGCGTGTAATCAAGCGTTTTTCCATTCCAATCAACAACTTTTGCCCCTGCAGCAATCGCAATCGCATGCCCAGCCGCAGTGTCCCAAATATTTGTAGGCCCAAAACGTGGATAAAGCTGCGCTTTTCCTTCTGCGACTAAACAAAACTTGAGTGAAGAACCAATTTCTACTGTCGTGTGTTCTCCCATTTGTTTTAAATAATCCATTAATTCATTATCTTGATGGGAACGGCTAATAACAATAACCGGTGGTTTAGCATCATTTACATGAATAAGTTGCTTATGACCACCTTCTTCCTTCCATGCCTGATTGCCTTCAGCGTAATACAACAACCCTTTGGCCGGGGCATATACCACCCCCATTGTTGGTACACCATTCTCGATAAGGGCAATATTAACCGTAAAATCCCCATTACGATTAATAAATTCTTTCGTTCCATCCAATGGGTCAATCAACCAATAACGTTGCCAATTCTGCCTAATTGGCCATTCTGGCGGGTCTTCTTCGGACAATTGGGGGATATCAGGGGCAATACGAGCAAGACCCTCTGTGATCACATTGTGGGCGGCAATATCGGCCTCGGTAACAGGCGAATTATCACTTTTGTGTTCAACCTGTAAAGGTTCTTGCGCATTATATGTTTCCATAACTGCATAACCCGCTTCTTGAGCTAGTTCGCAAATTTGCTGTAGCATGTTATTCACCTCTCTGATGACCCTTTACAGCAAGAGTAGCAATTGTGTGAAATTAACGCCATAAAAAAAGCCCCAAAGTCCAAAGACAATGAGGCTTTTTAGCTGTGAACTGAACTAACAGAAATTATAAAATTTCAAGTAATTCAACTTCAAATACTAATGTGCTGAATGGCGGGATTGATGCGCCAGCACCACGCTCACCATAAGCTAATTGATGAGGAATATATAATTCCCATTTAGAACCAACAGGCATCAGGGTCAATGCTTCAATCCAACCCGGGATAACACCGCTTACAGGAAACTCTGCTGGCTGCCCACGCTGTACTGAGCTATCAAACACAGAGCCATCAATTAAACGGCCTGTATAGTGAACGCGTACGCGGTCTGAGCGGGATGGGATTGCGCCATCACCTTGGTTAACAACTGAAAATTGTAAGCCAGACTCAGTCGTTGAAACACCATCACGCTTTTGGTTTTCATCTAGGAATTTTTGGCCTTCTTCTGCTAATGCTGCCTGACGCTCAACACGAACGGCATCTGCACGCTCATGAATTTCACGCAGTGCTTTATGCAATGTTTCAACAGGCACTGATGGCATATTGCCTTCTAAAGCGTCAACGAGGCCGGCTAAAATTGCATTTGGCACTAAACCTTCTAGCCCTGACTCTAATAATTGCTGCCCAACTTGTAGACCTATGCCATAACTCGCTTGAGCTTCTACCGAATCGAAATTTTGGTTTGCCATGAAAACACCCATATGATTTTGAGAAAAACCAAGAATAGCAGCCCCATCCTTATGGGTAAACCCAAACAATGGATCTAAAGAATAAAACTGATTGATTCTCCACAAATATATTCAGTGTTCTCTGAAAAATTCAGTCAAACGCTAAAAATGTCTAAAAAGGGTGCTAGTATGCGTATAAATACAGTCTAATTTACTCATTGCCTCATCAAGGAGGAGTGATGCTTAAACTTTCAAAATTTCATCGCTATGGCATTGCACTGCTCGCCCTAATTGTTGTGGTCGCTTTCTTTTGGCCTGCTAGCGATAAGTCCCCTAGCGATATTGTCCAAAACCAGCCTATTGTCATTCCTCCACCCCCAGCTCCTGAGGTCATGCCTGAACCTACGATTACACCACCAATACCTGAGCCAGTACCGGCACCTGAAGGTAATTCCCCACTTTTACCTACTGAGCCTGAAATTATCCCAGAGCCTATTGAGCCTGAGCCCAATGAGCCGCCTTCAACGGTGACTTCACCAGAGAACACGCCAGAGCCCAAAACTCCCCGCCCTTCAGCTAATGAATGGCAAAGCTACCAAGTACAAAAAGGGAAAACGCTTGCACAACTGTTCCGCGATAATAACTTACAAGCCAATGACGCTTTTATTATGGCTCGCGTTGAAGGTGCCGAAAAACCACTGAGTAATTTGCGCCAAGGGCAAAAAATTCGTCTAAAAGCGAATAAAAAAGGTGAAATTCAATTATTAGAAACAACTGCATCTGATGGGAAAACGTATAGTTTCGCGCGATTAAGTGATGGCAGTTACTATCGGACTCCGTAGTACTTTTAGGGTAGCTTGTGTCAGAGCTACCCTAAAATTTTGTCTGGAACATCGCTATATGTATTGATTTTTACCTAGCAATAAATAACAAATATTGTCTTTCACTACAATGCTAGGTAACTGAAAATTATTATGCTAATAAAAAAATGGGTTAACGCTTTTTTAGGTACTGTTTTATTATTACTTGCCGCTATTATTGGTTATGTTTTATGGATTAAACTCAATTCAAATGCACTTTGGAACATTGTAAATGAGCAGTGTATTCCATTGCAGCAATCTGCCCTATCTTGTCTAAAAATCGATAATGATCAACAGTATGTGCTGTTCAAAGATAAAAAAGGGCCATTGCATAACTTAGTCATTCCTACCGATAAAATCACAGGTATTGAATCCGCACGGTTACTTGAGCGAAATACACCAGACTATTTTGCTATCGCCTGGCAAGAAAGAGAAAGTGTGTCGTCACAAGCGAAAATCTCAATTTCTGATGATTTGCTCGCTGTTGCAGTGAATTCCCAATATGGCCGCTCCCAAGACCAACTGCATATTCATATCGCATGTTTGAAACCTGAAGTTAGTCAACAACTTAATCAAGTTTCATCGGAGATCACAACCGACTGGGCTAAGTTATCAACTGAACTTGTCGGCCATCACTATTTAGCCAAAAAACTCCAAAAAGCCCCTGCCAAATTCGATAATGCATTTAATCAACTCAATGAATACGTTGTAAAACATCATGATGAAATGGGCAATTATGGCCTAGCGATGGTGCAGCTGAAAGACGGTTCAAAGGTGTTGCTCGCAAACCGTTTTAGTATATGGGATTTGAATTTAGGTTCAGCGGGGGAATTACTCGACTACCAATGCTTGGCAAATCAATAAACTAAATACCAGAAAGCAAAAAACACCGGACTTAGCCGGTGTTTTTTATTGCACCACGGATCGCTCAGTGGTGCATACCATCATTATTGATTACTCAGCAACGATGATAACGTTCAGCTCTGCGAAAACATCGCTGTGTAACTGGAAGTGAACTTCGTGGTCACCAGTAGTACGCAGAACGCCGTTTGGCAGGCGAACTTCGCTTTTCGCAACTTGAACGCCAGCCGCAGTGATTGCGTCAGCGATGTCACGAGTACCGATTGAACCAAACAGTTTACCTTCGTCACCAGCTTTAGAAGCTAAAGTTACAGAACCCAGAGCAGTAACAGCTGCTGCACGAGCCTGTGCTGCTGCCAGAACGTCAGCTAATTTAGCTTCCAGTTCAGCGCGGCGTGCTTCGAAGAATTCAATGTTTTTCTTAGTCGCAGGAACAGCTTTGCCCTGTGGAACTAAGAAGTTACGAGCATAGCCCGATTTAACGTTAACCTGATCACCCAGGCTACCTAGGTTAGCTACTTTATCAAGCAGAATAACTTGCATTACCTTATCCTCTATTAGTCGTTAATGGACTGTACCAATTACTGATGACGATCAGTATATGGTAACAGAGACAGGTAGCGAGCGCGCTTGATAGCACGAGCGAGCTGACGCTGATATTTTGCACGAGTACCAGTGATACGGCTTGGTACAATTTTACCACTTTCAGTGATGTAGTTTTTCAGCGTTGCGATATCTTTATAGTCGATCTCTTGAACGCCTTCCGCTGTGAAACGGCAGAACTTGCGACGACGGAAATAACGTGCCATATGGCTAGTCTCCAGAATCTATCAAATCAATCTGCTCGGCATGGAGGACTATCTTGCTGATCCCATTGCGCCCTTGATGGGTACTAATGAAACCGCTTACTGTAATCCAACTGCCGACCGTTATACTGTGAGTATGAGCTTGTAAGGTTTGTCCGCTGGCGATAATGGGCATTCTGCACCATGCTTGCCTTGACAACCCCGCTTCCTGTTGTTGTGAACGATGTTCTAAAACAAACTGGCAGTGAGGAATGCCTGACGGACTCACTTTTCGAATCAATGCTTTACAGACTGTGCCTGTCAGCACCAAACGATTAGTGGTCACCTGCGCAATTACTCTTCAGAATCCCCAGTTTCTTCTACTTCTTCATCCTGATATTCATCAGACATGTCACGGCCACGACGTTCGTCTTTAGCTTTGACCATTGGAGAAGCTTCTGTTACTGCGTGTTTTAAGCGCATAACCATGCTGCGGATAACGGCATCGTTGAAGCGGAAGTTAGTTTCCAGCTCATCAATCGCTTCCTGCGGTGCTTCTACGTTCAGAAGAACATAGTGTGCTTTGTGCAGTTTATTGATTGGGTAAGCCAGTTGACGGCGGCCCCAGTCTTCCAGACGGTGAATCTGACCTTGTGCGTTAGTGATAACAGCACTGTAACGCTCGATCATGCCCGGAACCTGTTCGCTTTGGTCAGGATGGACCATAAAAACGATTTCGTAATGACGCATTAGTAGTTGCTCCTTACGGATTATTAGCCTCCTGTCTGGGTTAACCGCGGCCCGCGGAGGCAAGGAACTTATTGAGTGCGGCTAAAAAATTGACGCGTAACTATACCCATCCCTGAGATAAAACTCAAGAGATGGATGTCGTTTATACTAAATATTATTTTTCTGCAGAAACGGGTAAGCGTTGACGCACCGCTTCAAATAAACAAACCCCTGTCGCCACTGACACATTTAATGATGACACCGAGCCTGCCATAGGAATACTGATTAACTCATCACAGTGTTCACGCGTTAAACGGCGCATGCCTTCGCCTTCAGCCCCCATCACTAGCGCTATCGGGCCCGTTAGTTTGCTTTGATATAGGTTATGGTCAGCTTCACCTGCCGTTCCCACAATCCATACATTATATTCTTGCAGCAAACGCAATGTCCTTGCCAGATTCGTCACACGAATAAGAGGAACATTTTCTGCCGCGCCACAAGCCACTTTTTTCGCGGTTGCATTGAGCTGAGCTGATTTATCTTTAGGAACAATCACAGCATGAACACCTGCCGCATCAGCACTACGTAAGCACGCACCTAAGTTATGTGGGTCTGTCACACCGTCCAATACCAATAAAAATGGCGATGGTGTACTTTCCAATAAATCAGGCAAGTCGCCTTCTTGATACTGTTTACCAGGTAGTACTTTCGCAATAATACCTTGGTGAACTGCGCCTTCGGTCTGGCTATCCATCCATTGGCGGTTCGCCACTTGAACGACAACCCCTAGTGCTTCAATTTCGTGCACCAGCGGCATTAAGCGGCGATCTTCACGACCTTTCAAAATATAGACTTCTTTAATGCGTTGCGGTGAACGCTCAAGTAAGGCTTTCACTGCGTGAATGCCATAAATCATTTCGCTCATAAATTTCTTATTTATTAATATAAATAGTAAAGTGGCGTATTAACGCCACTTTGGTTAATAACTATGGTTAATAACTACAGCAAAAACATTATCCCTCTTGTTTTTGGGATTTTTTTGCAACACGTTTAGCTTTTAATTTTGCTGTAATTTTTCGCGTTTTATCGGAAGGCTTTTTGCCTTTTCCTTTCGCCTCTGGTTTAGCCTCGGCTTTTTTTCCTTTTTTCTCGGAACGACGAAATGCAGAATCAGGCTCAAAGTTTTTATCTTTGCTCGCATCCGCTTTTCGACGAGCTGGACGTGCCGCATTTTTCACTTCTTGCTTCATTTTGTCCCGAGCGGTTTTGCCTGGGTTTTTCGCTTTACGGGTGGTTGAAATTAATGCGAAATCAATGGTGCGCTCATCCATATGCACCGCTTCAACGCGAATTTCAACTTCATCACCAAGGCGGTAAGTCGTACCTGATGATTCACCAATTAAACGCTGACCAACTGCATCGTAACGGTAATAGTCATTATCTAACGTTGAAATATGCACTAAACCATCAATAAATAAATCATTAAGGCGCACAAAGAAGCCAAAACCAGTCACACTGGTAATTAAACCTGTGAAGGTTTGGCCAACTTGGTCTTGCATAAAATCACATTTCAGCCAGTCCGCCACATCACGCGTCGCTTCATCAGCACGGCGTTCAGTCATTGAACAGTGCTCACCCAGCTGTAACATGCTGTCCATGTCTGAATGCCAACCACCGGTTTCTGTCCAGCGCTTATCTGAATGGCCATGCTCTTTAGCCAACAAATATTTTATTCCACGGTGTAACGTCAGGTCAGGGTAACGACGAATTGGCGATGTAAAGTGGGCATATGATTTCAAACCTAAACCAAAGTGACCGCGGTTTTCAGGATCATAAATCGCTTGTTTCATTGAACGTAAAATCATGGTTTGCAGTAATTCATGATCAGGGCGTTCAGCCACTTCATTCATGACTTGCGCATAATCTTTTGGTTCTGGCTTCATTCCGCCCGGCAGAGTCAACCCTAATTCGCTGAAAACAGAGCGTAAATTCATCACGCTTTCTTCTTTAGGACGGTCATGCACACGGTACAACGCAGGCTCTTCATTTTTCTCAACAAACCGAGCGGCTGCAATGTTAGCTAAAATCATGCATTCTTCAATCAATTTATGTGCATCATTTCGCTCTACAGGTTCGATACTTTCAATACGGCGTTCTGCGTTAAAAATGAATTTCGCTTCTTCAGATTCGAAGGAAATTGCACCGCGCTCAATACGTGCTGCATCAAGTGCTTTATATAGTTGATGCAAGTGCTCAATATGCGGCACTAACGCTTTATAGTGCTCACGCAGTTCTTCATCCCCTTCCAAGATTTTCCATACTTTTGTATAGGTTAACCTTGCATGAGAGCTCATAACCGCTTCATAGAACTTGTACGAAGAAAGCTTACCGGATGCTGACACCGTCATTTCACACACCATACACAGGCGGTCAACACCTGGGTTAAGTGAGCACAGGCCATTCGATAGGACTTCCGGTAGCATAGGAACGACTTGAGATGGGAAATATACCGAGTTACCACGGCTACGGGCTTCTGTATCCAGAGCCGTTTGCTGGCGAACATAATAGCTTACATCCGCAATTGCCACCCATAAGCGCCAACCCCCGCCTTTTTTCGGTGCACAGTATACTGCATCATCAAAGTCGCGAGCATCTTCACCGTCAATGGTGACTAACGGTAAGTCGCGTAAATCCACGCGCCCTTTTTTCGCAGACTCAGGGACGTGTTCACTCAGGTCAGCGACTTGTTTTTCAACTTGTGGTGGCCATGAGTGTGGAATTTCATGAGTACGTAAAGCGATTTCTACCGCCATACCTGTTCCCATGGTTTCACCTAATACTTCAATGATATTCCCCACCGCTTGCGAGCGACGTTGTGGACGAGTGACTAATTCAACCACCACCACATTACCCATGCGAGCGCCAAGAACACGATCTTTCGGTATCAAAATATCAAAACTTAAACGGCTATCATCCGGTACGACAAAGCCCATACCCGATTCGATAAAATAACGGCCAACAATTTGGTTATTACGTGGTTCTAACACACGAACAACCCGAACCTCTGTGCGTCCCTTACGATCTTGTCCGTAAGGTTGCGCAAGAATAACGTCGCCATGCAGGGCGCGTTTCATTTCGTCTTGAGATAAATAGTAATCTTCTTTTTTACCATCAACGCGCAGGAAGCCGTAGCCATCACGGTGACCAATGACTTTTCCTTTTAATAAGTCTAAACGCTCCGGTAATGCATAGCACTTACGACGAGTGAAAACCAATTGACCATCACGTTCCATGGCTCTTAACCGACGACGCAACGCCTCTAATTCATCTTCTGTCGATAAATTCAATAATTGTGCGATTTCTTCGCGATTGGCTGGTGCAGTACGCTTCGAGATAAGGTCAAGAATATATTCTCGACTTGGAATTGGGGACTCGTATTTTTCTGCTTCTCTTTCCTGAAAAGGATCTTGTGACATCGTTACCTCCGTTGTCATCAGAATTCATAACTACCGCGAATGCTAATCAAGCAGTAGTTGATAGAGCGGGCTGTTGTCTTTCACCATGTCCGCCAGCGTGTATTGATCAAGTTCTTGTAAAAACTGCTGTATTGCTTGGTGTAGCACACCTTTTAAACGACACGCAGGTGTAATGTGGCAAAATTCACCACTACAATTAACAAGGGTCAGGGGTTCTAGTGATCTAACGACATCCCCTATACGAATAGATTCTGCTGGTTGGCCAAGTGTGATCCCGCCATTTTTGCCTCGAGTGGCTTTAATATAACCTAAGTGACTGAGCTGATTAATAATTTTAACCATATGGTTACGAGAGACACCATAAACTTCAGTGACTTCTGTGATACTGGTCATTTTCCCTTCAGGGAGAGATGCCAAATAGATCAACGCACGTAATCCATAGTCTGTAAAACTTGTTAGCTGCACAATCACCTCAAAATTTTTTGGCTAAGCCAATAGCTATCTCGTCATGTATGTCTTATTAATCTCAAATTATAGACAAATTACTTTCTATCTTTTTGTCTTAGGCCAATATTTAGGTACAAGATAATGAAATTTACTGAGACTAATTTCGCCTCCGTTTGACATCGCAAGATAGCATTTTATTAGCGTTTAGCTTATCTACTCTACAAAGAAAAAACAGTTTTATCATGGAATAACTGGATGACCTGTTACCTTTATAGGGTATTTATTGCTCAATCTTTCTGCTATACATTTACAACAAATAACATCAAAGAACAATCGAACACATAATAGCACATATTTTTTGGCGACTCGTGTTTCTTGAGCTTACTCCACTTTATCTATACTGTTTAAAAGGGTTTACAGAGAAATCACCACTGACTTATCACTTTTAACATCAAATCTTTTTATTTGATTCGCTATACAATAAAGAGCCAGTATCATAAAGAGGTGACTTAGGAGAATATGGAACAAATCATTGAAATATATAATGATATATCAGAAAACACTTTCTTAATGGCCTCTTTTTTAGTCGTCATATTGCTATTAACATGGTTTGTCGGAAAAGTCATTTTTTTACGGGTTGCGAGAAGGTTATTACCATTATTCACTAATTTAAGTGACGATGAGTTAATTGATGGTATCGCTCGGAAAATTGCATCGATCGTCGCGGTAACGCTTGTACTTTATATTAACCAGATGCTGCCTTCCCTTTCTGATGAAGTAAACATTACATTTAAAACTATCTGCTGGGCGCTGATTATTATTAATGTTGCCGCATTAGTTAACGATGGCTTAGATGTGTTTATTATCCGTCAGTCAAAAAAAATATTACATCGTAATAATTCGATAAAAGGCTATATCGAAATAGCGAAAATTATTGTTTGGATAATTTCCTTTATCTTGATCATTGCGTTGATGACCGAACAGTCCCCGATTATTATTATTTCCAGCTTCGGTGCTATCGCTGCGGTATTAATGTTTGTATTTCAGCACACACTATTATCGTTTGTGGCCAATATATTAGTATCAAACGGAAAGGTGTTAAAACTGTATGATTGGATTGAGCTACCAAGTAGTAATATCAGTGGCGAAGTTATCGATATCGCGCTACATACTATTACCGTTCGAAACTGGGATAACACCATTTCACGCATTCCTACCAAAGATTTTTTAACTGAAAAATATACCAACTGGCAGCCCATGTTTTCCTCTGGAGGCCGTCGCATCAAACGTAGCTTTTATATTGATCAATCGTCAATTTCCTTTGCAACAGAAGATCTCTTCAACGAATTAAAAAATACCCCTCCCTTGCGCCAAAGCATAGAAAGTATGTTAGAAGCACGAGGTGAAATTGGGGATGTAAATGAATGGATGATAAATAATGGCGTCACTAACCTACAGCTATTTAGAAAATACATTCTAAATTGGATAAAGCTGCGCGGCGATGTCAGAACAGATATGTATTTGGTCATACGAACAATGCCGCCAACACCAAATGGTTTGCCTGTTGAAATCTATTGTTTTACACGCTCAACCACTTGGGTTGATTATGAAGAGGTTCAATCCGAAATTTTTGAGTATGTTAATGCATCTGCTAACTACTTTAAGCTACGTATTTATCAACACCCAGCTGGGAGTGATCTCGCTAATTTAAAATATCAGTAGTAGATAACAAAAAACACCGAACAAGTCGGTGTTTTTTTCATCTAATTAAAAGTACTTGCTAATACATGCTATGAGCAAGCCAGTACCTAATCAGCCATTAGACTATGCGTCAAACGGGTCACGTAGAACCATAGTTTCTGAACGATCTGGGCCCGTTGAAATAATATCAACTGGAATACCCGTTAGTTCTTCAACGCGTTTGATGTAATCCAGAGCTGCCTGTGGCAGTAATTCTCTTTGTTTCACACCAAAAGTCGTTTCTTTCCAACCTGGCATTGATTCATAAACTGGCTCTAAACCATCCCACTCATCTGCAGCTAAAGGTGTTGTTTCAAGCACTTTGCCATCTGGACGACGGTAGCCTACGCAAATTTTAACTTCTTCTAAACCGTCTAAAACATCCAGTTTAGTCATACAGAAGCCCGACAGTGAGTTGATTTGCACTGCGCGATTAATCGCAACGATGTCTAACCAACCAGTACGGCGTTTACGACCCGTAGTTGCACCAAATTCTTGGCCTTTTTCACGCAGGAATTCACCCACTTCGTCAAACAGCTCAGTAGGAAATGGGCCCGCACCAACACGAGTTGAGTAAGCTTTAATGATACCCAATACGTAGTTAACATAGCGAGGACCTAAGCCAGAACCAGTTGCCACGCCGCCAGCTGTCGTATTTGAAGAGGTTACATAAGGATACGTACCGTGGTCGATATCTAATAATGTCCCTTGTGCGCCTTCAAACATCACGAATTCATTCTTCTGATTTGCTTTATAGAGCAGATCAGAAACATCAATTACCATGCCAGTCAGGATATCAGCCACAGCCATGATATCATCTAACGTTTTTTGGTAATCTACAGCAGGTTCTTTATAGTAATGAACAAGTTGGAAGTTATGGTATTCAACGATTTCTTTTAATTTTTCTGCGAACGTTGCTTTATCGAATAAATCACCAACACGCAAACCACGACGAGCAACTTTATCTTCATAAGCAGGACCAATACCACGACCTGTTGTTCCAATCGCTTTGGAACCACGTGCTTTTTCACGCGCATTATCTAATGCGATATGATAAGGCAGGATCAGTGGGCATGCTTCAGAAAGACGTAAACGTTCCCGAACAGGAACACCGCGGTCTTCCAATTCTTTCATCTCTTTCATTAATGCGTCAGGCGATAAAACGACGCCATTAGCAATAATACTGATGACATTTTCACGAAGAATACCGGATGGAATTAAGTGGAGAACGGTTTTTTCACCGTTTACAACAAGAGTATGGCCAGCATTATGGCCGCCCTGATAGCGAACTACGTATTTAGCACGCTCTGTCAGCAAGTCAACGATCTTGCCCTTCCCTTCGTCACCCCATTGGGTGCCCAGTACGACAACGTTCTTACCCATTTTGAAATACACTCGGTTGCTTAAAAATGAATTCTACCATCAAAAATGAACTGTTCCAGTGATATTTTGGCAATACAAAAATTTTTTTCTGGAAAGCAAGTAAAATGGTATTTTTTATTTCTGCCGTAAACTCAAAATGAATGCCATCAGTTGAGCAGTTCAAATTTTCCCTGAAAAATCCTATACTTAAAACGACAGGCGAAAAAAAGCCCACCGAAGCGGGCTTTTCTTTAATAGATTAACAGTTATTTTGCTAGGTTGCACGCAACTTAGCTTGTTATTAATCTGTCGCGCGAAGCTTAGTTGGTGCCTTCATAAAGCGGAAGAAATCAGTGTCTGGGCTTAATACCATCACGTCTTCACCACTCTTGAAGCTTTGCTCATAGGCACGCAAGCTACGAATGAACGCATAGAACTCGGGATCTTGGTTGAATGCATCAGCAAACAGTTTCGTTGCCATCGCATCACCTTCACCTCGGTAAGTCAGTGCGGTACGCTCTGCTTCAGCCAACGTTTCTGTTACTGTTTTATCAGCCACAGCACGGATCTTAGTTGCTTCTTCTTGGCCTTGCGAACGATGCTGACGCGCGACTGCTTCACGCTCTGCACGCATACGCGCATAGATAGCTTCAGAAACTTCGTTTGGCAGTTCGATACGTTTAATACGTACGTCGACAACCTCGATACCTAACGCTGCCATACTGTTTGCATTCACAACCAGTGGCTTCAGGTTCGTTTCTTCTTCAACACGTTTTGCCGCATCCGCAATCGCTGCATCCGCTTCTTTGGTTGCGTCGTCAATTGCAGTACCTTTGTTCAAGGCATCACGCACATCAACAGTTAAACGGCCACGTGAGTCGGTGATGATGTCTTTAACGCTTAAACGACCAAACTCAGAACGTAAACGGTCACTAAATTTACGTTTTAACAGGGTTTCCGCTTGGAATGGGTTACCACCGCCAGTTGCTACATAGTAGCGACTGAAATCAGTAACGCGCCATTTCAGGTAGGAGTCCACCATTAAGTCTTTGTTTTCGCTTGTCAGATAACGGTCAGCTTGAATTTCAAGAGTCTGAATACGTGCATCTAACATTTTCACAGTTTCAATAAATGGAACTTTGAAATGCAGGCCTGGCTCATAAATGATCGGTTTATTTTCAGAATCACGTAGAACCTTACCGAAACGCAATACGATACCGCGGTCAGTTTGAGGAACAATAAAGATAGATGCGTATGCAACTGCCAAGATGGCAATAACGATAACAATTAGCGATTTACGCATGATTATTGTCTCCCTACTCTAACAGCATCACCACGAACAGCGTTGTTTGGCTGCGCTGGTGTTGCAGCAGATGATGACGAATTGTTGCTTGGCGTCGCCATTCTTGCTGACGGATTAGCTTTTGACGTTGAAGCTGCATCTGAATTTGTACCGCGCATGATTTGGTCAAGCGGCAGCACTAACATGCTGTTGCTCTTATCATTCGCAATCACTTTACGTGTATTACTTAACACACGTTCCATCGTGTCGATATACAGACGCTCACGGGTGATCTCTGGTGCAGCACGATATTCAGGTAACATTTTCGCAAAGCTTGCGACCTCACCCTCTGCTTTGAAGACCACACTCGCTTTATAGGCTTCGGCTTCTTCAATCAAGCGTTGTGCGTTACCTTTTGCCAGTGGAAGAACTTCATTTCGATAAGCGTGCGCTTCACGAATAGTTTTTTGTTCTTCTTCCCTTGCTGAGATTACGTCATCAAACGCTGCTTTAACATCTTCAGGTGGACGCGCTGCTTGGAAGTTGACGTCAAGCAGTGTGATCCCCATTTTGTATGGTGCAATTGTTGCTTCGAGCTCTTTCTGTGTAACATCACGGATAAAAGCACGATTCGTAGTCAATACTTGCTCCATAGCAGATTGACCAATTACACCACGCACAGCGCTATCTAGCGCCTGACGCAGACTATTGTCTGGGTTTGTGACACTAAATAAATATTGTGCAGGGTCAGTAACACGATACTGAACGTTCATTTCAACGCGGATCACGTTTTCATCGGACGTTAACATCATGCCATTTGTCGCTTGCTCACGAACAGTTTCCACGTTGACAGGAACAACCCTATCAATGAAGGTTGGTTTCCAGTTCAAACCTGGCCCAACAACACCACTGTATTCACCAAAACGTAATACTACGCCACGGTCACTTTCTTTGATGGTGTAGAAGCCTGAACCTGCCCATACAACAACGATAGCAGCAAGAGCTAACATACCTAAACGACCGCTGATTTGTGATGGCTGTTTATTATCGCCATCACCACCGCCGCCTTTATTTGCACCAAGCTTGCTGCCTAGTTTACGAAAGAGATCGTCGAGATCATAAGCCCCACGTTTTCGACCACCTTTGTTCCCGCCAGAGTTGCCGCCTTTATTGCCGCTTCCCCACGGATCGCGGTCTTGTCCGTCATTACCGGGCTGATTCCACGCCATGTTTTAGCTCCATTCTTTATGATTGATTTTCAGGGCTAAGAGCGATAGGGCTCTTAATATCAATTCCATTGCCTAACTATATTATTAACGACCAAAGCAACTAAATAACGTAGTCAGGTAATTGCTGCTCTTGTTTGCACAGACGCCGCCAATCCACCATTGGCATACGCACCTCAAGGCCAATTGAGCCGTCTTCTTCCTGCCATTCACGTTCGATTGACTGAAGTTGATAGAAACGGCTACGTAAACGGCCTTCATTCGGTGGTAAACGCAATTCAACATGTGCGATTTCACCTGAAAGACGTTCCGTCAATGCCTGTAGCAACAATGGGATACCATCACCCGTTTGCGCTGAAACCCAGACACGAACCGGCTTGTTATCCTCATCTCTGTCAATACGCGGGACAAAATCCTCCAGCATATCGACTTTGTTCATCACTAAAAGTGTTGGTATTTCATCCGCTTCGATCTCTTCTAACACGCTTTCAACTGCATGAATATTCTCATCCAAGCGATTATCAGCTGCATCGATAACGTGTAGCAATAACGTTGCTTCGCGTGTTTCTTGCAGGGTTGCTTTAAAAGCGGCAACCAAATCATGAGGTAAATGGCGGATAAAACCCACAGTATCTGCAAGCACTACAACACCCACATCTTCGACATCAATACGACGAAGTGTTGGGTCAAGCGTTGCAAATAACTGGTCAGCAGCATAAACATCAGCGGCCGTCATGCGGTTAAACAAGCTTGACTTACCAGCATTGGTATAACCGACAAGCGAAATAGTCGGGATATCGGCCTTACTTCTCGCTTGACGCCCTTGTTCACGCTGTTTTTCCACCCGACTAAGACGAGATAAGATTTGTTTAATTTTATCTCTTAATAGCCGGCGGTCGGTTTCAAGTTGAGTTTCACCGGGACCTCGTAAGCCAATCCCGCCTTTTTGTCGCTCTAAGTGCGTCCATCCCCTCACTAAGCGAGTCGATAAATGCCTTAACTGAGCTAATTCAACTTGGAGCTTACCTTCGTGTGTACGTGCGCGTTGAGCAAAAATATCTAAAATCACCCCTGTACGGTCAACCACCTTACATTGGCAAATCCTTTCGAGATTACGTTCTTGAGCAGGGCTTAGAGTATGATTAAACAACACCACATCTGCACCACTTTCCTCAACAGCTTGGGCAATTTCTTCTGCTTTACCTTCCCCAACAAAAAACTTTGGATGAGGAGCTTTACGACTGCCCGTGACTATTTGTACTGGTTTCACGCCAGCAGATGTCACAAGTGACTCAAATTCCGCTAGATTATCAACGTCTTTCTCTTGAGAAAAAAAGACATGGACCAATACAGCTAGTTCACCGCCTTCATACCTATCAAACAAGGTGTAACCTCTTAGGCTAAACAATAATTGCAAAGGAAAAACACAGGTACAGTCTCCCTACCCATGCTTTCCTTGTCTTTTAGCGTACAAACTTACTCAGTTACTTCGCCATCTTGCGCTGCTGGGTTACCTGACTGGTAATTACCATTACCTGTGCTACCAGTAGTACCGCTATGATGAGAAACAGGGCGAGCAGGGACAACAGTCGAGATAGCATGCTTATAAACCATCTGGCTAACTGTGTTTTTTAATAAAATAACAAATTGGTCAAAAGACTCAATTTGCCCCTGCAATTTGATGCCATTAACGAGATAAATAGAGACCGGAACCCTTTCACGACGTAATGCGTTCAGGAACGGATCTTGCAAAGATTGCCCCTTAGCCATTCTATGTTTTCCTTATTTTGTTGTTTTTAAAAGAGAATCTTTTAGATTCCAAAAAGTAACTACTCAAAAATTGCGCTTAACGTTCTAATTGTACACAAACATCAGTCCTATGCACGCATAACCTGCATAACGGTGCTAAGCGCTTGCTGAGGTTGTTCACTATCTAACCAATGAACATTTTCCCAGCTTCTTAACCAGGTAATTTGACGTTTTGCCAATTGGCGAGTTGCACAAATTCCCCGATAAATCATATCATCATGGCTAATTTCACCATCTAAATATGACCACATTTGCCGATACCCCACACAACGAATTGAAGGGAGATCGACATGTAAATCATTTCGTTGATGCAATTTGCGAACTTCTTCTTCAAAGCCCGCCTCTATCATCAGATGAAAACGTTGTTCTATGCGCTCATGTAAAATTTTACGATCTTGTGGCGCAATAGCAAACTGAAACACATTATAAGGCAATTCTTCCCCAGCTGTTTGTGTCATTTCAGTCAAAGTTTGTCCCGAAATGAGATATACCTCTAAAGCACGGGATAATCTTTGTGGATCATTAGGGTGGATCCTTGCCGCAGCAACTGGGTCAACCTCAGTAAGACGGCGATGAATTTCCCCCCACCCTTGTTCTTTAGCAATGTGTTCAATTTCAGCACGCACTGTTGGGTCAGCTGAAGGAAGTGGTGAAAGTCCTTCTAACAAGGCTTTAAAATACAACATTGTGCCGCCAACTAATAATGGAATTTTACCTTGCGAGGTAATTTCGGCCATGGCTTTTAATGCGTCACGGCGAAAATCGGCAGCACTGTATGGTAGAGACGGATCGAGAATATCAATCAGACGATGGGGAGCTTGGCTGAGTTCTTCTGCTGTTGGTTTTGCTGTGCCGATATTCATCTCTCGGTAAATTAGTGCCGAATCGACACTAATAATTTCCACAGGCAAATGCTTGCGAAGTTCTATCGCCAAAGCGGTTTTACCTGAGGCAGTTGGACCCATTAGGAATATTGCGTCAGGTTTTTTCTGAGTTGCTAAATCACTCATTTGTTAGTGTAGCTACCACGGATTGTAAATTAATTAATTGTAATAATGTTGGTGGAGGGTTTTTCACCCACTGCGGGCATACCCGCTCAACATCTGCCAACAACTGAATAGCCTGTGCTAAACTCCAACTTTCTTCTGTTTTAACCTGTGAAACTGCTTTAGCAAGCCATTGTGCAATCTCTTCGTCAGTGACGCTTTCTTTTCCCGATAAAAAATCGAGTAGCTCAGAAAAAAGTTGTGATAAATTTTGTGTTCTTAATGGTAACGATACCGTATGAATTGTTACTTTTCCATGTAATATCGTGGCTTCGATACCAAATATTGTCAATTGTTCCTTGTACCGCTGTAAAACCTCTATTTCCTCATTTTTAAGTGACACTTTTAGAGGTATTAATAATGGTTGGGGCTTCAATGCTCCACCATCCGGTGACAATTGTGACAATTTCAATAAATAGTTAGCTTCCGTTAAGGATAACAGGATTAGCCCTAACGAAGACTCAATTAATGCAAAGTTTTTTGCGTAAATTGTCAATACTTTGCCAAAAAGGTAGTTATCCGCATTTTTTGCTACAGGTTGTGACGATATTTGCGGTGAGTTTATCGGTTTACGTTCAGGAAAAAGCGGTTTTTTATCTTCAGGCGCAACAGGAATAGACATTAGGCTCTGATACAGTTCACCGGCTTTTTTGTCATAAGTTGAACCAAATGTTTTTGCTTGCGCATTTTCTGAAAAACCTGACGTTGATTTCGGTGAAGAAAAGGCGTGATTTACCGCACTATCCTTTAAGTAACTTGCCTTTAAGTGGCTAGCCTGTCTATCAGGTGTTTTAGACTCTTGAACGGTATTTTCGATTCGCGTATGGTTTTCTGTCTTAAATTGCTTAGGGGCCACGCTAGGAGGAGAAGAAAAATAGTTTTCCCCCGCAGAAGACCGATTTTCCAGTTCTGTATTCACCGGCTCGATACCCGGGAGCTCATCGATAGATGCAGCTTCTAATAATACCGTTCGTACCGCTTGATAAATAAAATCATGTACCAGACGTGCTTGGTGAAAACGAACCTCATGTTTTGCAGGGTGTACGTTAACATCAACTTGTTTTGGGTCAATGGTTAGATACAAGACATAAGCTGGCTGCTGGTTTTCGTCTAAATGCCCTTCATAAGCTTGACGGATCGCATGATTAATCAGGCGGTCACGCATCATGCGGCCATTAACATAGCAATATTGTGTTTCGCTGCCCGAAGTCATTGATGGAGAAACGACCCACCCTTTGATTGCAAGATCGCTATGTTCCCAAGACAACGCTAAAGCGCCTTGCATGAAGCCTGTCCCACAAATCGTACCGAGTCGTCTCTCTTGCTGCGCCTCATCATGAGCAGCACGGTATTGTTTCACCAATTTGCCATTATGAGTCAGATTGATAGCGACATCAGGGCGAGACAGCGCAATTCGACGAACAATTTCATCAATGTGGCCGAATTCGGTTTTTTCTGTGCGCATAAATTTACGGCGAGCTGGCGTATTATAGAATAAATCTAATACCTCAACCGTTGTGCCATTAGGATGAGCGGCTGGTTTAACCATCACCTCCATCTCGCGCCCTTCTGCGTATGACTGCCACGCTTCGCTTTGCTCTGCTGGTTTTGATGTCAACGTTAAACGTGAAACGGAGCTAATACTCGCGAGTGCTTCACCGCGAAACCCCATACTCATAATGGCTTCAAGGTCATCCAATGTGGCAATTTTACTGGTCGCATGGCGAGCTAAAGCCAGAACAAGTTCATCTTTACCGATGCCACAGCCATTATCCCGAATACGGATCAGTTTTTCTCCACCACGTTCAATGTCGATATCAATACGAGTTGCCCCGGCATCAAGACTGTTCTCTACGAGCTCTTTAACCACTGACGCAGGCCTTTCGACCACTTCACCTGCCGCGATTTGGTTGGCTAGTTGTGGGGAGAGAATATGAATTGCCATGTCTCCCCCTTATTGTGGCGCTGCTTGTATTGGATTTGCCAAGAAATATTGACGTAATCCTAAATGAATTGCTTCTGCGACTTTATCTTGGAATTCATTCGATTTTAGCAACTGCTCTTCTGCGGTATTACTAATAAACCCAGTTTCCACTAAAATCGATGGGATATCAGGGGAACGCAATACACCTAAGCTTGCATGCTCAGGTGTTTTTTTGTGAATATTACCGACTTTTCGCAGCTGTTCGATCACTTTAACCGCAACATCATACCCAACACGTTGAGAGTGACCGAATTGCAAATCTAAAACGGCTTGGCTCAAATAAGGGTCCGCACCACTGAGAACATCACCCGCCCCGCCTAATAATTCTGATTGTTTTTCACGTTGTTCAAGCCAACTACCCAGCTCACTATTTGCACGTCGATTAGACAATACCCACACTGATGCACCCCGTGCGCTGCTATTCGGGGCCGAGTCAGCGTGAATAGACACCAACATATTAGCCCCTTTCTTACGTGCCACATCAGAACGACCACTAACGGAAATAAAGTAGTCTCCGTCACGTGTCATCGCGGGCTTAAACATCGGATCGGCTTCAAGGCGTTGGTATAACTTACGTGCGACACTGAGAGTCACATCTTTTTCTTTATAGCCATTCTTACCTATCGCACCAGGGTCTTTACCACCGTGACCCGCATCAATGGCAATCACGACCTGCTTACTGCCTTTTGGCATACTCTTATATTTAGTCGGTGTTGGTGTAGCAACAGGCGCAGGCTCACTCATCTTCAACGGTTTATCTTGAGTGCTATTTGCTGCTGGTTTAACCGTATTATTAGTTCGATTAAAAGAGGTAGAACCGGATGAATTTCCAGTCGATATTGTTAACACCAACTGATATTCACCTGAAACCTGTTTAAGCACCGCTTTCGTTTTCGCCGCTCGAGATAGCTCTAAAACTAAGCGCTTGTGTTGGTTATCAGAAGGTTGGCTTGTTCGTACTAATTTCACAAGGTCCCCTGCAGGAACTTTAAGGGGTAACCCCATAATCTCACCTCGCTGTTTGATATCAACAACAAGGCGCTCAGGTGAATGCAATGGAAAATAGGCGTAATCGGGCTTTCCATCAATAAAGCTTAGCACCACTTCTGCTTGTGATGGGCTATTATTAACTTGAATATTCGATAATGTTGCCGCTTGTGCTTTTGCAGCAAACAGCCACATGACTGATACCATAAACAAGACGAAAACAGTAAAAAAACCCTTTTTTGTTATTCTGTGCATTGATGCATTCAACATGAGCAATAGCTTCCTTAGAGTAGGGGTAATGCTTCTAACAACGACTCCCCATTGGCAGAAAAAGCAACAAAGCGAGCCTGACGCCCTTCGCCTTGATAGGTCAGATGGAGCTCAAGATCCGCTTCAGGTAAAAAACCTTTACCTTGTTGCGGCCATTCGACCAAACAGATCGAATTTCCAGAAAAATAGTCACGAATTCCCATAAATTCAAGTTCTTCAGGATCGGCTAGCCGATAGAGATCAAAGTGAAAAACTTGACGATCTGCTAATTCATAGGGTTCAACCAAGGTGTAAGTTGGACTTTTTACGTGACCTTGATGGCCCAGCGCTTGTAAGAAACCTCGGCTAAAGGTGGTTTTCCCTGCTCCGAGATCACCATATAAGTGAATAATTGTGCCTTGATGGCAAGCCTTAGCGATAGCATTACCTAACGCAACAGTTTGCGCTTCGTTGGCAAGTTGTATTGTACGTTCTTTCATATTGTTCTTTTATTATGTCATTAATAGGCAGTGTCGCCTGTTTATCCTTTAAATGCATAGTTTATATCGCTGTTCAAAATGCATAAAGAGATATCAACAAACATCAATATTGCCGTTTATCTTAACCTAAGATGGGGCTTTTTTCTTAATTAACATTACTTGAATGATGAGTTCAGAAATATCCTATAATTGCTCTCAATACTGAAGGCATTTTTCATCCGTTTTGATGAACAACGCTGGCCATGATAAAGTGCCTGCCGTTTTACCCTTTATCAATATAGGATCTGATGGCAAGATACCTCGATCTCGATCTTCTCGCTCAAAATATTAAACAATGGGGCGTTGACGCAGGTTTCCAGCAAGTCGGGATCTGCGATACTGACCTTTCCGCGGAAGAGCCGAAATTACAAGCGTGGCTAGATAAACAATTTCATGGCGAAATGGAATGGATGAGTCGCCATGGGATGATGCGAGCCAGACCACACGAACTGCACCCGGGCACGTTGCGTGTCATTAGCGTGCGCATGAATTACTTGCCAGCCAAAGCCGCATTTGCCAGCACACTAAATAACCCTGAATTAGGTTATATCAGCCGTTATGCGCTAGGACGAGACTATCACAAGCTGTTAAAAAAACGCCTAAAACAACTTTCAGATCGTATTTTAGACTATTGTCGTGAATTTAATGGGATGATACTGCCCGATGGTACCACCATCGATGATCTCAATTTTCGACCTTTTGTCGATTCCGCTCCAATCTTAGAGCGTCCTCTTGCGGTAAAAGCAGGTTTAGGATGGACAGGAAAACATTCATTGGTCTTAAATCGTGAAGCAGGATCTTGGTTTTTCCTTGGGGAATTATTGATTAATTTACCCGTTCCTGTCGATAAACCTATCGAAGAAGATTGTGGCCGCTGTGTTGCCTGTATGACAACTTGCCCAACAGGTGCAATTGTCGAACCTTACACTGTCGATGCAAGGCGCTGTATTTCTTATCTCACCATCGAGCTGGATAGCGCTATCCCTGAAGAATTTCGCCCGCTAATGGGAAATCGGATTTACGGTTGTGATGACTGCCAGCTCATTTGCCCGTGGAACCGTTTTTCCCAGCTCACTGATGAAGACGATTTCAGCCCAAGAAAGGAGTTGCATACACCAGAGCTGCTTGACTTGTTCTCATGGGACGAAAAAACCTTTTTGAAAGTTACCGAAGGCTCTGCGATCCGCCGCATTGGCTATATCAAGTGGTTGCGAAATATCAGTGTGGCGCTAGGCAACGCACCTTACCAAGATAGCATTGTTGTCGCATTACAAAACCGGCTTGGAATTAACGCTATGTTGGATGAACACTTCCAATGGTCTATACAACAACAGCTTAACCAACGCAATACAAACCAAGTTACAATTCAAACTTCGCAACAAAAACGCCTTGTACGAGTTATTAACAAAGGTTTACCGAGAGACGCCTAGAAAAAAGCCTGCCATATATCTGAAATCAAGAATTGTCAAATCAATGTGAATAAAATAAAAAATGCTTAGCTGACAATAGGTAAAGAATTTGCAAGCTGTGCTAGCCTCATTTTGACAAAATAACCCACAAACTAAAAAAAATCAACAAGTTACAATAATGCAACTTAAACGCTAGAATTAATTAGCACAACAGAAATTTGTTAATTACCCTGTGGATAACTCTGTGTAATAAGTTATTTCAAATCGCGATGAAAACTGGGCTGATTAAGCCAGCTGTGGATAACTTTCTAATAGCATATTAACAAGAAAGGTACTGATTTTATATTAACTCGCAATATAAAAGTGACCAAAATGCAAGGTTAAAATGAAAAACTAATCGAAGTAAATAAAAATCATATTTTTGTTTATTATTTAAACTTCGTGCTTTCATCTTAGAGATGGAAGTAAAACACCCTATTGCTAAGGGGTGGCTATTCTATGGTGCCCTGAAAATGAATGCAAGCACAAATCTGGATATGATCCAAAAAAGATCGCGAAGCCCGCACTGATCCTAGCATTCAAGGTAAAAAAAGATGAAAATAGTAAACAAGTACAATTTATATTCACTAAGTGAATTCACTTAATAAAATAAAATTAAAAGCTGCTATATGAGATTTAGTAAAAAAGGAAGATTAAGAGAAACTAAAAATATTGGAGCGGGAAACGAGACTCGAACTCGCGACCCCGACCTTGGCAAGGTCGTGCTCTACCAACTGAGCTATTCCCGCATTTGGTGGGTACTACTGCCTAGTCAGAATACTAAGGCATTTAACTAAAACACTAAGAATGTTTGGAGCGGGAAACGAGACTCGAACTCGCGACCCCGACCTTGGCAAGGTCGTGCTCTACCAACTGAGCTATTCCCGCATCACGAAAATAGTGCTTTAGTTAAAACATCAAGAAAATTTGGAGCGGGAAACGAGACTCGAACTCGCGACCCCGACCTTGGCAAGGTCGTGCTCTACCAACTGAGCTATTCCCGCATCACATTTCTGGATGTTTCACGTGCCGACTCAATCACAAAAACTTCATCGGTACGGGGAGCGCATTATACGAAAAATTCAGATACTAGCAAGCCCTTGCGCTCAAAATTTTTATTTTTTTATCCGTTTGCCGACAAAACAATCACAATGGTGATTTTATCGACAGCCATTGTAATAAGCTGATTTCAATACGTTAACATTGTTAACTTATTGAGAAAAAACCGCGAATGAAAGTCGCCAATGGCGACTTTCATAACGAATCATTTATTCTTTAATAAATGTTTCTCGGTAATAAGCTAATTCAGCCACTGATTCACGAATGTCATCAAGAGCTTGGTGGGTATTTTTCTTCGAAAAACCCGCTAAAATTTCAGGTTTCCAGCGACGAGCGAGCTCTTTTAGTGTGCTAACATCAAGATAGCGATAATGAAAATAGTTTTCTAATTCAGGCATATAGTTGAACAAAAAACGCCTATCTTGCCCAACACTATTCCCACAAATGGGTGATGCCCCCTGTGGAACCCATTGCTCTAAAAATTCAATAGTGGCTAACTCAGCTTCACGCTCACTTACGGTACTTTTGCGTACACGCTCAACTAAGCCGCTGTTGGTATGAGTGTTTACATTCCACTCATCCATTAAAGCGAGTTGTTCATCCGTTTGATGTACTGCAATTACAGGGCCTTCTGCTAAAATATTAAGATGACTATCTGTTACAATGGTCGCTATTTCAATAATACGATCACGAACAGGATCGAGCCCCGTCATTTCTAAATCGATCCAAATTAAATTATTCTCATTCTTTTGCATGATATACCCTAACCGCATTCTATGAAGTTAAGGTATGATAGCACTCTTCATGCCATCAGTGACAGGCGTGAGTAACCCTAAAATACCGCCCATAGTAAAGAGAGGACAGGTGGCTAAACAGAAACTTTCGAAAGGCCAACAGCGCCGAGTTCAAGAAAATCATCAAAAAAGGCTCAAAAAACAAAAAACAGTTGAGATTGATGATAGCCAATTAGGTGAAGCACAAGAAGGCTTAGTCATCAGCCGTTTTGGGCAACATGCTGATATTCAAGCAAGTGACGGGACTATCCAGCGCTGTAACTTACGCAGAACCATTTCTTCCCTCGTTACAGGGGATAACGTGGTGTGGCGGCCTGCCCTGAACACACAAAGCGATATCAAAGTAAATGGCATTGTTGAAGCGGTTCATGAACGCCACTCTGTTCTGACTCGTCCCGATTATTATGATGGCTTGAAACCGATTGCCGCTAATATTGACCAAATTGTCGTGGTTTCCGCTATTTTACCTGAGCTTTCGCTGAATATTATTGACCGTTATTTGGTTGCCTGTGAAACCACGGGGATTAAGCCTGTTATCGTTCTTAATAAAGTCGACTTACTCGACGACGAAAACCGCGAGTGGGTAAGCGATTTGATGACGATTTATAGTGATATTGGTTATCAAGTTCTCGAAGTTTCAAGCCATACCAATGAAGGCATGGAAGCACTTACTAACGCGCTAGCAGGTAAAGTGTCAGTGTTTGTTGGGCAGTCTGGTGTGGGTAAATCCAGTTTATTAAACGCATTGCTTCCACACAATGAAGAAGCCATTTTAGTCAATGACGTTTCAGACAACTCAGGGCTGGGGCAACACACAACAACAACAGCCCGCTTATACCATTTCCCATTGGGTGGCGATGTGATTGACTCCCCTGGTGTGCGTGAGTTTGGTTTGTGGCATTTAACCACGGAACAAGTGACCAAAGGATTTGTCGAATTTAAAGATTACCTTGGTGGCTGTAAATTCCGTGACTGTAAACATTTGGATGACCCAGGTTGCCTGTTACGTGAAGCCGTAGAAGCAAATAAAATTGCTGAATCACGTTTTGAAAACTACCATCGCATTTTAGAAAGCATGGAACAAATCAAACCTCGCGGCAATTTTACGGCAAAAGAGAAATAATGTTAGTGAGTACTTACAAAATAACTCACGAACGTTAAACCAGCTCTAAATAATTTAATCACGGTTAGTCAGTTACGCGACCGTTTGAAATATGACGAGTAAACTGTGTACAATAGCCGCCCTTTTGCTAACATACCTTTAAAAATCAGAGGTTAACGTGCTAGATAAAATCAAAATTCGCTTGCAATATATGCTTCCAAAACAATGTCTTACTGAATTTGCAGGCTGGTTCGCAAGTCGCAATGCGGGTTTCATGACGCAATGGGCAATTAAACTGTTCGCAAAAGTCTATAAAGTGAACATGAACGAAGCACAAAAAAGCGAGCTTACGGCTTATGCCACTTTTAATGATTTCTTTATCCGCCTGCTAAAAGAAGGCGCTCGCCCGATTGTCGAAAAAGAGCACCAACTTGCTCAACCTGCTGACGGTGCCGTGAGCCAATTAGGCCCGATTAATGATGATCTTATCTTCCAAGCTAAAGGCCATAATTACACCGTTGAAGCATTACTTGCTGGCCAATACCAATTAGCAGAACGTTTTCGTGGTGGTGACTTTATTACCACTTATCTCTCACCTAGTGACTATCACCGTGTACACATGCCATGTGATGGCTTACTCAAAGAGATGATTTATGTGCCAGGTGATTTATTCTCTGTAAATCCATTAACGGCACAAAATGTTCCCAACCTGTTTGCACGAAATGAACGTTTGATTTGTGTCTTTGACACCCCTGTTGGCCTAATGGTACAAATCCTTGTAGGTGCAACCATCGTTGGTAGTATCGAGACGGTTTGGAGCGGTTGCGTTAACGCCACGCGTGAAGGTGTCATCAAGCGTTGGGTTTACCCTGAGCTAGATTCTGAAGGTGCTGTTTTCTTGAAAAAAGGTGAGGAAATGGGGCTGTTTAAACTGGGCTCAACGGTGATTAATTTATTTGAACCGAATAAAGTAACCTTTAATTCATCACTGATCCCTGGTTATGCAACTCGGATGGGTGAATTACTCGCTGAAACTGTTACAAGTACAGTGGCAGAAGAGTCCGTTGACGCTTAATTAAATTATTATCCCTTGAAGGAGCTCCTCACTGTGCGTGTGATTATCAGTTTTTTTCTTAGCCTGTTAATCGTTTTCTCTTCCGTTGCAGCGCCGACTGCAGCGCAGGACGAAGCACAGATTAAGCAGGAGCTCAAACAACTCGAGTCAAGCACCAATCCTAAAGATGCAGAGATAGCGCAAGCATTGCAAGGTGCGCTAAATTGGATGAGTGAGACACGCGATTCCGATGCAAAAGCCAAGTCTTATCAAGAAGCTATTGATAACTTCCCTAGAATTATCAAAGAAATAAGACAAAAAATACTCAATGAAAGTGATGAGCCCGCCCCTATACCGGTTGGTATCAGCTTAGGTGAACTTGAACAACGCATTATTCAGCTTAGCAGCCAATTACTTGATCAAAGCCGCTTAACTCAACAAGAGCAAGATAAAGGCCGCGAAATCAGTGAATCACTCAGTATTCTGCCACAACAACTTTCTGAAGCCAGACGTTTACTCACTGATGCCTCCTCGCGTTTTCAGTCTCTGAGTACACCATCAACGCCATTAGCCGATGCCCAATATACGTTGGCTCAAGCCGAAGTAAGCGCTCGCAAATCAACAGTTAATGAACTAGAGATGGCGCAGCTTTCGGCGAATAACCGCCAAGAAATCTCACGCCTTACGTTGGAATTATACAAAAAACGCTATCAACGTATGGAACTTGAGTTGCAAAACCTGCGTGATTTCCAAAATACCCAACGCCAACAAAAAGCAATTTTAGCGTTAGAACATACAGAAATGTTGGCTGCGCAAGGTGAGCTGACCCCATTTTTAACTGAGCAGCTTGATATTAATCGCAAAATGTCTCAGGAATTAACCGCTCAAGCACAGCGTATGAGCGCAATTACCAATAGCCAAGCCGAAATATCAACGAGTATCCGTGATGCTCGCCAAGCACTCACAACTATTCGCGAGCAAGCTCAGTGGATAAGCAGCTCAAGTACATTAGGGGAAGCACTCCGAACACAGCTTTCTCGTTTACCGGATATTCCAAAAAGCCAGCAACTTGATCGTGAAATGGCTGATTTACGTGTTCAACGCTTAAATTATGAAGATAGCCTCGATAGACTAAGTAAAATAGATACAACCGAGCAAGAAACCGCTAATGAGCTCAATACGGCTCAAGTGCAAGTTTATCAGTCATTGATTAAAACTCGTCGTGAGCTGCTAACCTCTTTAATTTCGGGTCTCGATGCCGAAATGTTAGAGCTGACGAAACTCAATGTCGCTACAGGGCAATTGACCGATGCATTGAAAGAGGTCAAAGACGCTTCAAACCGTTATCTTTTCTGGGTTGCAGATGTTCCACCAATCAGCATCAGCTACCCGGTCATGTTAGTAACTGATATTACTCAATTACTCTCACTGGATACTTTATCTCAACTGGCTGGCGCACTGCGTATTATGGTAACGACCCAAGATACCTTTTTGTATCTTCTCGGTTCAATAGCCTTAGTCATTTTCAGTATCAGTACTCGCAAGCACTACCAAGCATTTCTTGACCGTTCCAGTTTACGTATTGGTAAGGTGACACAAGACCGGTTTTACTTAACCATTCGTACTATTTTCTGGTCAATTATTGTCGCACTTCCTCTCCCTATGATGTGGTCTGCCATCGGTTATGGCTTACAAAGTGCCTGGCAGTTCCCGATGGCCGCTGCCATTGGCTATGGCGTTAGCGCCACGACACCGTTGCTGTGGCTATTTATGATCAGCGAAACGTTCTCTCGCCCTACAGGGTTGTTTATTTCTCACTTCGGTTGGGATAGAGACTCTGTTAAACGTGCGATGCGCTATTACCGAATGGCTATTTTTGTCATCGTCCCATTAGTCATGGCAATTATTACTTTTGAACATTATAGCGACAGAGAATTTGCAGCCAGTATTGGCCGTTTCTGTTTTATCTTTTTATGTGTCGCACTTAGCTTAATTACCAATAACTTACGTCGCTCACAGATCCCTCTCTATTTAGATAGACATGGGTCCGGTGAAAATATTGTTAATAAAGCATTGTGGTGGATGATATTACTCGCACCTATTGTTGCTGGGTTTTTCTCCATTTTAGGTTATTTTTCAACCTCACAAGCCTTACTAGCGCGCTTAGAAACCTCTGTCGCCATTTGGTTTGTCATTCTTATCGTTTATCATACGATTCGCCGTTGGATGTCGATGCAGCGCCGTAAATTAGCCTTTGAGCGGGCAAAACAGCGTCGTGCTGAGATATTAGCGCAACGTGCTAAAGGTGAGGACGATAACCAGCAAGCAAACGCTAGTAGTGAAGGGAATATTGATATCGAAGAGCAGGTTATCGACTTAGATGCCATCAGTACCCAATCCGTTGGGTTAGTTCGTTCTATTTTAACTATGATTGCCTTGGTTTCATTGATTTGGCTGTGGTCCGAGCTACATACCGCATTCTCTTTCCTTGAAAATATTCGCTTATGGGATGTAACATCAACGGTTAATGGCGTTGATACCGTACAAGCTATCACCATGGGCTCTATTTTCATTGCCATTTTGACTATTATCGTTACCGCCCAATTAGTTCGTAACTTACCCGCTTTACTTGAGCTGGCCGTACTCCAACATTTGGATTTAACACCCGGTACCGGCTACGCCATCAGTACATTAACAAAATATACGATTACTATTATCGGAACCATTGTTGGCTTCTCTATGTTAGGGATTGAGTGGTCAAAACTACAATGGCTTGTTGCGGCAATGGGGGTCGGGCTTGGTTTCGGTTTACAAGAAATTTTCGCCAATATTATCTCAGGGTTGATGATCTTATTTGAAAAACCGATCCGAATTGGAGATACCGTAACTATCCGTAACTTAACGGGGAGTATTACCAAGATCAACACCCGTGCCACGACGCTGACAGACTGGGACAGAAAAGAAATTATTGTGCCAAATAAGGCGTTTATTACTGAACAGTTTATTAACTGGTCACTTTCTGACACGATCACTCGTATTGTAATGACCATTCCTGCCCCTTCTGACGCCAATAGTGAACTGGTAACAGATACCATTTTACGGGCAGCTAAACGCTCTACCATGATCTTAGATAACCCTGCACCAGAGGTTTATCTAGTTGATTTACAACAAGGTATTCAAATTTTCGAATTACGGGTCTATGCTGCTGAGATGGGCCACCGGTTACCTGCGCGCCATGAAATTCACCAAAACATCTTAGTTTCCTTTGCTGAACAAGGGATTACCTTGCCATTCCCACCATTCCAAGCAAGGGTGGATGTCCGTGATAATTCGCTACAAAGTGCGACAAACAATCTTTCAGGACGTAATCCAAGTCGTAAATCAGGGGAACTGTAAGCCGTATTATGCCATTAAAATCAGATGATAAAGATGAGTTAGTGATGTTAAAGATCACCCAACTTGAACGTGTTGGGTCGATTTTATTCTTTTTAATTCCATTAATTATCTTATTAATTGTTGGGAAAGCTTTTGCATTTAATACACTGTACCTCTGGCAAGTATATTGTGCAGTTTATATCGTTGGGTTTCGTGTACTTTGTGGCAAGCTATCATCGCAACAGCAACAGCTAGCTATTCGTCGAGGCTGGGGAAACAACCGTTTTTATCGGCTTTCTTGGTGCTATCTTGTACTGTCTGTTGTCATACTAGTGGGATACAAAATCGTATCCCACACATCCGCTTAATCATTAGCTGGCTTTAAAACCGTACGATTTAATATAATCTTCTGCTAACTTTTGTGCTTGCTGTAATTCTTCAGGGCTTAACTGAGCCGCTATCTTATTTTGTAGACGATGACTTTCTGCGTTGCCACTGAACACTGCAGTTGCAAGCCATGCGTAGGCTTGCTGCAAGTTTTTCTTCACGCCGCGTCCTTCAGAGTACATGACGCCTAAGCGGTCTTGAGACTTCGCATCTTTTTGTTTTGCAGCTTTTCTAAACCAAAACACCGCCTTTTCATCATCTAAATCAACGCCACTGCCAATCGAGTACATTTGGCCTATTTGGAATTGAGCAAGTATATTTCCGCCTTGCGCTGCTTTTCTAAACCAAAATGCCGCTTTTTCTAAATTTTGAGTGACACCTAGGCCTTGCGCATACATCATCGCCATATTGGTTTCAGCTCGGGTATCACCTTGTTCTGCAGCTTGCTCATACCATAGCATCGCTTTGTCATAATCACGACGTACACCAAAACCATTTACAAACATAGTGCCAAGACGGAATTGCGCATCTGAATTCCCTTGGTTTCCTGCCTTGATAAACCACTCAGCCGCTGCTTTAGAGTCTTGAGAAACACCTAACCCTTTAAAATAACGTTCACCTAGCTGGAATTGGGCTTTAGGATCACCTTTTTGTGCTAACTGCGTAATTTGTTCAATCGAGGGTTCTTGTGCTGCTGTTGCCGGTGCTGGCACAGGGGTAGGTTTAGCGGTTAAAACGGAACTATAACAAATCGAGCCCAACAACAATACTAACGCAATTCTTTTCATCCTAAGGAACCCTCAACAGTGCAATATGCAAACTGTGAAAACAGTGCTATCCATTAATATCGACCTAAACACTCATCCCCCTAGTTTAAATTTACTTTTTGTCAGAAAAAATAGGAAAAATGGCCTAAATTTCACAAAAAGCACGTTTCGCTGCATTTTCGCTATGGGAACTTACGTTTTTCATCTAATTGAGATAATAAAAAACCAGATAAACATATTGCCTATCTGGTTTCTCTATTTCAAATAACAAAATAAATTATGCGTTATTAAGGTATTTATTTCTCAGATAACGAGCAACAGCATCATCACTATTCGAACCAATGACTTCCATGTGCGGTAACGCATCTTTTAGCAATTGATGAGCATTTTGCATGATGCAGCCTTTTCCAGCCATCGTCAGCATTTCTTTGTCATTCATGCCATCGCCAAAAGCAATACTATCACTCGGGGTATAGCCATGTAGTGCCGCAACTTGCTTCAGAGCCTCACCTTTAGAAACAGCACCAGCCATAACTTCTAAGCAGCTACGCAGTGAAAACGTGACATTCACTTTATCTTGCCAACGTGCTTGAATGCGCTGCTGTAAATCCACCAGCAAGTCATGGTCTTCACTAGTATAGTAAACCTTGCAGACCTCAGAAGTGACAAAATCATGGCGATCAAATAACTGATAGTTAAATACCGATTCTTTAAAAAATTCTTTTTGTTCAGGGCTTTCACGGTTGATAAACCAATCATCACCATGGTAGTAGTTAGTGATAAGTTCAGTGTTATCAAATTCCATCAAACACAACTCGTGAGCAATTTGAGGATCAACATTGTGCTCAAAAATTAAATCACCGCGAGTATTATGGATCCGTGCGCCGTTAGATGTGATCATATACGCGTCGATGCCTAAACCATCACGGATTTGAGCAACATCCACATGGTGACGACCTGTTGCAAACACAAAATGCACATCTTGCGAAGTCACTAGCTGTTTCAAGGTGTCTTTTGTATAAGACGTTAAGTCATGATTGGGAGATAACAGTGTCCCATCTAAATCGGAAGCAACTACAGGATATTTCATATTCAAACCCTAACTAATACTGCTCAAAAAAATCACAGATAGCATTGAGCGCCATCGCTCTTAATGCATCCACTTCAAATAGGATTTCATGGTGTGCCCCTTCAATAATGAGAGGTAATTTTTCTTCTCGTCCTATTTGCGCTTTTTGCCTGCTTTGACAAAAAGCTTGTAGCTCTTTATTGCTGACCACTTTTTCTTCACTGGCTTCCAACACCATCAGTGGTACATCAATTTCTCCCGCTTTCGCAATTAGCTCATCGCCAATCACAAAACTTTCACGTAACCAGTGGTAAGTTGGCCCACCTAAGCGCAATTCGGGATAATCGGCATAATAGCGTAAGTAACGCCGATAACGCTCCGGGCTGTGTGTTAATACGTTGATTAAATAAGGTAACGGCTGCCATTTCCCCGTAGAAGCCGCATAGTCATTACGGACACTTTCGCGAGATTCGGCTCTATCAACAATAAAGCTCGCCATCCAACGAGGCATCGGTAGATTAATTCCAATCATCGGTGCACATAAGGTTGCTGCATCAAATGTGACGTTATCTCGTAATAAATACCCTGCTAAGATAGCGCTCCCCATTGAGTGAGCTAACGCGTAACATTTTGGATAATGCCGATATTTAACTTCAAGCTCAATGAACTTTTCAAAATCATCAATGTAATCAGTGAACTTTTCAACATGGCCTTTTTGAGGATCCGCTAACATTCTCCCTGATCGGCCTTGGCCTCGATGATCAATAATAAAAACATCATAGCCTAAATGATAAAAATCATAAGCCACTTCCGGGTACTTTACATAGCTTTCACTGCGCCCTGGTGAAATGACAATTGCTTTGTGATGCTTGGGATGAATAAAACGGACATAGTGAATGGGAATATCATCAACACCTATAAATTGAGATTCTTCACGTTGTTGCCAGAAATCTAAAAGTGGGCCATTTGTAAAAGCAGAAAATTGAGTTTCTCGATTCAGCCAACTCTCTTTTAGGTATTCAGGCGTCATCCAACAGCTTCCTTATTTATTCATTCATAACCTTCAAGATGGTCTTGGATAAGTGCCATAAATGCCACCCCAAAACGTTCGAGTTTGCGTTCGCCAACACCATTAATTAACAATAATTCAGCTGATGAAGTCGGAGTATGCTCAGCCATTTCAATCAATGTTGCATCATTAAACACCACAAATGGCGGAATATTTTCTTCATCTGCAATGGATTTACGCAGTTTACGCAGTTTCGCAAAGAGCTTTTTATCATAATTGCCATGATAAATTTTGTTTTGTTGATTACGACTTTTTACCACTAAAACACGCGGAACGGCGAGTTTCAGTGTCGCTTCACCCCGTAATATAGGCCTTGCAGCCTCAGTTAATTGAAGCGCTGAAAAATGCGTAATATTCTGGGTGATCATTCCCAAATGGATCAGTTGACGGATCACGCTGACCCAGTGTTCATTCGTTTGCTCTTTGCCAATACCGTAAACAGGCAATTTATCATGACCTAATTCGCGGATACGCTGATTATTCGCACCACGCAATACCTCTACAATATAGCCGATACCAAAGCGCTGACCAACACGATAAATGCAAGACAGCGCTTTTTGCGCATCCACTAACCCATCGTACTGTTTTGGTGGATCTAAGCAAATATCACAGTTACCACAAGGTTGCTGACGATTTTCACCAAAATAATTAAGTAGCACCAAACGACGGCAGGTTTGCGCTTCTGCAAAAGCCGCGATAGCATTCAGCTTATGTCGTTCAATATCTTGCTGCATACCCGCTGGCTTTTCTTCAAGACAACGACGTAACCATGCCATATCGGCTGGGTCATAAAATAAAATGGCTTCGGCTTCAACACCGTCGCGCCCTGCTCGCCCTGTTTCTTGATAATACGCTTCGATATTACGCGGAATATCGAAATGAGCGACAAAGCGAACGTTTGATTTGTTAATTCCCATTCCAAAAGCGACTGTCGCCACAACAACTTGTAAGTTATCTTTTAGAAATGCGTCTTGTACCCATTCACGTTGTGCAGCGTCTAACCCTGCATGGTAAGCTGCGACACTTAAGCCGCGTTTTTGCAAGCGCTCTGTCGTTTCTTCAACCTTATTGCGACTATTACAATAAACAATACCCGCTTTACCTTTTTGGCCTTTAATAAAAAACCAAAGTTGGTCTAACGGCTTATATTTTTCGACTAAGGTATAACGAATATTTGGCCTATCAAAGCTACTCACATGGACGAGTGGCTCATGTAGCTCTAATAAACGAATAATATCTGCACGAGTGGTTTCATCCGCAGTCGCGGTTAGCGCCATCACGGGTACATTGGGCAATGATTGCCGTAATTGGCCTAGTGCGCGATATTCAGGGCGAAAATCATGTCCCCATTGGGAAATACAGTGGGCTTCATCCACCGCTAGCAAGGTGATATTCCATCCTGCTAATTGGCTTAGAAAATAGTCAGTTAACAACCTTTCAGGGGCAACATACAGTAGTTTTATTTCCCCTTGGCTGCACATTTCCATGATTTGGCGCTGCTCTTGTGACGTTTGCGATGAATTTAAACACGCAGCATTAACCCCATGTAACCGCAATTGGTCAACTTGGTCTTTCATTAATGATATTAATGGCGAAACGACCAGTGTGACGCCCTCTTTAACTAAAGCAGGAACTTGATAGCAAAGGGATTTCCCGCCCCCAGTTGGCATTAACACTAAGCAATCACGGTTATCCAGGATAGCCCCAATGACGGCATCTTGCCCAGGGCGAAATGACTGATAACCAAATGTACTATTGAGCACATTTTCAGCCAATGAAAGTTGGTTAATGACGCAAGCAGTGGACACAAACTTCCTCAATCGATAAAACAAGTCGCTGCCCAATTGAGCAGCGAATTTGTTGATTTATGACTTGGTATACAACTCAGAACTAAATAGAGAACTGAGTTTTTCTTCCATTACAACATATCGTTTAGCATAACACCGATACCAAAACGTGTTTGGCGATAATTGTAGTCTATCATCGACTCGCCATATCCGCTAAACAACTGGGTATAAAAACGCACATGTTTACTAATTGGATAGCTCCACCCCAACTCGGCGCCACCATAACCCGTATTCCAGTTATAACGCCCAGTTGTAGTAAATACGCTGTCTCCCAATGCATACCCTACTTTTAAGCGATAGTAGCCCATATATTTGGTAATATCGGAATTATCATCTCGCCCTTCACTTTCATGAATGCGGTACCAAGGTTTAAGGTCAACTTGCCAGTTACCATTTTGCGCCATCGCTCTCGCATATACTCGGTTCCAGCTGCGAGAGGTTGGTTCTGAACGCCCATTTGACTCGTGGTTAAAGCCCGTTTCAAACTCACGTAACGTCCAACCCGCAAATTGGTAATCGGTTAGCCAGCCAACAAACACTTGAGGCTCATAGTTGGTTTCTCTAAATGGTGAAGACTCTTTTTTATTACTTAACTGCCACCAAGAACGTTGAGTATAAGAAACGGCTAAAATAGAGTCATCACCAGCAATACCCGCCCATAAAGGAAAAGCTAAACTTAATTGAAATTTAACTTCATCCTTTAACGCATCATCACCCCAATTGTAGCTAGAAATCGCATTTTTATTCATCGATGAAGTATAGGTATAAATGATGTAATTCGATTCATACGGGTACAATACAAATGGGTTATCGTGGTGCTGTAGTAACCCTGAAATGATGCTACCACGAATTGGTAGGGTATTTTTTACATCGTCAACAGGCTGAATATCTGTATTTTCGGCTGCAAACAGTGAAGCAGACCAAAAGCTGAGCACTGCACTTAACAAAATCGGTAAAGCGCGCATTAGTCATTCCTATTTTCAACATCGTCCAAAAAAAAGTTTGTCCTATTTTACACACAAAACTGAATAACTGTTGAAAGATTATTCATTCGTTTGTTAGAGACATCATTTACACATAATGTTAACTTATTATTTACATATTTTTAAAGGATGAAAACGATGAATGACCGTACTTATACTTTAGAAGAAGCCAGTGAGTTAATGAGCCATGCTTTTATTTATAAAATGCCATTTAACCAGCTACTTGGTATTAAATTAATGAGTCTAAATGATGATTTTGTTCAGCTTAGCATTGAGAATCGTCAGCAATTAATTGGTAATTTCACTCAAAACATCCTACATGGCGGTGTGATCGCTTCGATTTTAGATGTTGCAGGGGGCATGGTGTGCATTAACCGTATTTTGCAGCGAATTAACCCATTAACCCATACTGAGATTGTCGACAAAATGTCCCGTATGGGGACAATTGACCTACGAGTTGATTATTTACGCCCCGGTCGAGGCCAACTTTTTACCGCCAGTGCCAGCTTATTAAGAGACGGTAATAAAATAGCCGTTACCCGCTGTGAGCTTCATAATGAAAATAATCAACATATTGCGACAGCAACGGCAACTTATCTAGTTGGGTAGAAATAGAATATAAATAATTAGTCACCTGCTAAACTAATAACTTGTAAAAAAACCTGAGCAATGTCACATTAGTGGTATCAAAAATCGAGCCGCTTAAGTCGGCTCGGTCTCTCTGTATAAGTTTCTTTTAGTCTTTAATTCAATTTCAGAGCCAACAATGAGCCAGCAAAATACTACCAAAGGCGTGTTATGTGCCTTAGGCGCCTATTTTATTTGGGGTGTCGCACCTATTTATTTTAAAAGCATCCAAGAAGTGCCCGCAGAAGAAATTCTGACTCATCGTATTATTTGGTCATTTTTCTTTATGATTTTATTATTAACCGTTTCAAGGCATTGGAGCTATGTCCGCCAAGTACTGAAGCAACCAAAGAAAATATTAGTTCTTGGTGTGACTGCAACGACGATTGCTTGTAACTGGTTAATTTATATTTGGTCAGTTAATAATGGTTATATGCTACAAGCTAGCTTAGGCTACTTTATTAACCCACTAGTTAACGTACTGTTTGGAATGTTATTTTTACAAGAACGTTTTCGTCGTATGCAGTGGATTGCTGTTGGTCTTGCATTAACGGGTGTCTTGATCCAGCTATGGCAATTTGGCTCAGTACCTGTGATAGGGCTAAGTTTGGCTGTTACATTTGCCACCTACGGCTTATTACGCAAAAAATTAGGTGTCGATGCACAAACAGGAATGACATTCGAAACACTTTGGCTTCTTCCTGTCGGTATAATCTTCTTATTATTTTTTGCAGATAGTCCAACTAGCGATATGGCAATGAATGATTGGCATTTGAATGCCCTGCTAATTGCCGCAGGGGTAATTACTACGGTGCCACTGTTACTCTTTACAGAAGCCGCTAACCATTTAAGACTTTCAACTCTAGGCTTTTTCCAATATATGGGGCCAAGTATTATGTTCTTACTTGCCGTCTTTGTGTACGGTGAAGTCATGACATCTGAATTGTTAGTCACTTTTGGGTTTATCTGGGTTGCATTAATTTTATTTACATTAGATGCTTTATATACTCAGCAAAAACTGAGAAGAAAATAACGGATAATGGTTTTCAGAAATTCAGATAGCCGATAAATAGCGCTAATATTAAATACCGACTCTCGTTTTATATTTTAAACGAAGTCGGTGTTTCATTATATGGAACTTAAATAGTTAAATTAATTAATGCAAACAGGCTATTTAATTAAATACCCAATTCCTCATCTACCTTGTACTAAATTAAGCTTAAATTAAATCTCTTTGTTCTTATCTATATATGTCATTGAAGAAAAATAAATTTAGCCAAAATAATCAACAAGTTAAACAACAAAATTTCATCTTGATTTTCTATACATAATGGCTATCATTTAACTTATCTTAAATCCACTTCAATTAATAAACATATCCATCAAACAACCCTTTGAAATAAAAGTAGTTGTTTATTTTTTTCAATTAATGATTGCTTAATAGGAACTTGGTAATTATATTGTACGCCGCTTGTATTCACCCCAGCGGATGGTGATGGTCCGATTCATCACTGACGTTTCATTAAAGTGCGCACGATGACATTTCATTTGAAAAATGTCCTGGTGCGAGGTTTTCTGAAATTGAATGCAGACGGTTCTAAAATTTAATTTTATACAATCATGTAGCGTTAAGACTCTAAATAATTCGAAAACACAACTAGGCGGCAAGCAAGAGAGTCGCTAGGAGCATACAAAAGTATGTGACTAGTGCGAACGAGTGAAGCCAACAACATTGTAATTCGAAGTATGACGAGTTCGACTCTAAATAGTTCGAAAACACAACTAGGCGGCAAGCAAGAGAGTCGCTAGGAGCATACAAAAGTATGTGACTAGTGCGAACGAGTGAAGCCAACAACGTTGTGATTCGAAGTATGACGAGTACGGCTGCATTTTAGGTTCACTCGGCCTGAACATTCAGACAGAGTTGACGTTGTTAAGGGCTTTTGGGAAGGGCTTAAAAATGCAACAGAATACCGTTCAAATGAAACGCGTACTGACCGTGCCTGCGTTAGTTTTTTTCGGGCTGGCTTATATGGTGCCACTCGGAATTTTCACCACCTATGGACAAGTGACTGTATTAAGTGAAGGCCATCTGCCTATCGCTTATTTAATTACATTAGCTGCTGTCTTTTTCACTGCCATGAGTTATTGCCGTATGACAAGCGCACTTCCGCTTTCAGGATCTGCTTATTCATATGTGCAAAAAACCTTTGGCGGCACACTCGGGTTTTTAGTGGGTTGGGCACAACTGCTAGATTACCTCTTTCTACCTATTATTAACTACATTGCGATTGGGATCTTTGTTCACGAAGCGTTCCCCGATATCCCAATGTATGTGATTATTTGCAGCACAATTACAATTGTTAGCATTATGAATATTTTGGGAATTAAATTAGTTTCCTCAATGAATATGCTAATCATTTTAATGCAATTTATCTTTATTGCCGTGTTCCTATACTTGAGTTTCAAAACTTCATTTGTATTGGATACTGATGCTTTATTAGCACCGATTACGGTCATGTCAGAACAAGTATCTGGGTTATTTGCAGGTGCTGCGGTACTCTGTTTAGCCTTCCTTGGATTTGATGCGATCTCCACCATGGCAGAAGAAACCAAAGATGCGCGTAGTGCGTTACCCAAAGCTATCTTATACACCGTGTTTATCGCAGGTACCCTGTTTGTCGTCATCTCCTATGGTGCGCATCTGGTTTACCCAATGTGGCAGGATTTTATTCCTAATACCGATATTGCTAGCCTTGCGGTAATGAAACAAGTGGGTGGTGCGATGATGGCATCTAGCTTTATCACCGCTTATGTTATTGGTGTATTTGCCTCAGCAATGACCTCACAAGCCAGTATTGTGCGTATTTTCTATGCGATGGGCCGTGAAGGCGTGTTACCACGTTCGCTGTTTGCCTATTTGCATCCAAAACTCAACACACCGATTTACTCGATTATTTTTGTTGCGCTAGCGTCATTACTCTCATTGGTGCTTTCACTCAGCATGGTCGCCTCAATGATCAGTTTCGGTGCCTTAATTGCGTTTACTTTTGTGAATTTATCGGTCATTAAACATTTTTATATTGACCGTAAAGCACCGCTGGATAATACAAAAATTATCACTTGCCTGATTATGCCTTCTATTGGTGTTATCCTAACATTATGGTTATGGACAAGCCTTGATAGCGAAGCCTTTAAAGTGGGTTTATGGTGGCTAGCCGCAGGTGCAATTTACTTAGCACTTCTGACCCATGGTTTTACTCGTCGTCCACCTGCAATCTCTGACGATGAAACTGAAATGATTATTAACTAAGCATTTCAAGTCTTATAAATGATTACGGGGGAGCACTTGCCTTCCCCGTTGTTTTTTTAGCGCTGGTGCCACCAAAGCACCACTGATACAGACGGTTTACAATGAATAATCAATTAGCTGACGTTATTTATTTTAACGGTTATATATATACCGCAGATGATAAAAATCGCGTTGTCGATGCGGTTGCTGTTCGTGATGGTTACATTCTTGCCGCAGGCACCTCTGATGAACTTCATCAATATGTTGGCCCTGAAACAGAGAGTATCGATCTCGAAGGCAAAATGATGATGCCTGGCATCATTGATGGCCATATGCACCCTTTTTGGGGCGGTATTCAACTCTTCGGTTGTCATTTAAATTATGAATCGTTAACTATCGACCAAATTTTAGCGCGTGTACAAGATCACCTCGATAAAGACCCTCGTACAGGGGAAAATGATTGGCTCAAAGTCACAGCATGGCTACGCCAAGGTATGATCCCTGCGGGTGTTGATATGTACCGTGAAGATATGGACAAGCTCAATACAAAACGCCCTGTCGTATTATTTTCAAATGACTGCCATACATTACTCGCAAATAGCCGTGCACTCGAATTATTTGGTATCACCAAAGATACGCCTGAGCCACCCGATGGTAAGATTGGTAAATACGAGAATGGCGAGTTGAACGGTATCCTTGAAGACGCGCCAGCTATGCGTGCTGCCGATAGCATTCCTTCAATTCGTGACGACCAAGCTATTGAAGTTGCTGAATTAGTACAGAAAGTACTTAATCAGCAAGGTGTGACTATGGTGATGGATGCCCGCGTTTCAGAACAACAGCTTGAAGCCTTTTCTCAATTACAGCAACGTGGCGACTTGACGATCCGCTTCCAAGCAGCTCGTGAAATTACCCCAGATGAAACACCTGATGTTGCCTCAGTAGCAGCAGCTGTGGATAAAGCCGTTGCATTTGCCAAAAAATGGCACCAAGCCGATTGGATACCAACCCCAGGTATTGGCTTAAATAATATTAAAATGTTTGTTGATGGTGTCATGCAATTTCCAACGATGACAGCGTCGTTATTGCAGCCATACCGCATCAATCAGGGCACGGATGACGCGCCAAATTGGGTAGAAACCGATAACTACGGTGATTTGTATTTCACGGCTGAGATTCTTGATGAATTAATGGAAAAAATTGCCGCAGCGGGCTATGACCCTCACTTGCATACTGTAGGTGAAGGCGCCGTTTCCATCGTTTTAGATGCGATAGAAAAAATGCGAGCTGCACACCCAGAAAAAGATATTCGCCCAGGACTCGCTCACAATGAATTAGTCCATGCCGATGACTATGCACGTTTTGCGCGTTTGAAAACCATCGCTTGCTTATCTTTCCAGTGGGCCGCTCCAACGCCAGAACTCGCCGCTTTTGAGAAAAAAATGCTCGGTGATGAACGTTTTGAGCAACTTGAACCCATCGCTAAATTTGTTGACGCGGGCGCGGTTGTTGCATTTGGTAGTGACTGGCCAATCGATGATTTCGACGAGTGGTATGACTTAAAAGTGGCAGCAACACGCCGTGGCCGTGATATTAATGGCCAAAAAGCACCGAGGCTGGATAATGACCGAGACTTAACGGTAATTGAAGTTTTGCGCTCTGCTACGATAGACTCCGCTTATGCACAGCACCGTGAAGATGTACTTGGCTCATTAGAAGCTGGAAAATTTGCAGATATGATCGTGCTGGATCGTAATGTATTTGAGATCCCAGCTGATGATATTGAGAATGTAAAAGTATTACGCACAATTATTGGCGGAAAAACTGTACATATTGCTTAATAATTTAATTATTCAAATAATTAATTAAATAAACACCCCAAAGATTAAATAATATCTTGGGGTGTTTTTAATTGGGCACTTAATTCCAAACCTTAATACTCACAATTAAATCGGGAAATTACGAGGGAATAAATTCCCTCGTAAAGCAACATTACTCTTCGTAAGAAAACGTTGTTTGAACAACTGTATTTCCATGACTAATGACAATTAGACAAAGTCTGTCTCGCATTAGTACTGAAATACTAAACACGGTAATACACGCTGAAACAAACGCAATCACTGCGAACTTGCTCATTTCCCTTGACCTCTTAATGGTTAAGAGGCACAATCCTAACTGTCGGGTTAGGTTTGGGCCTCGTTGGTTAATAATAGCTAACGGGGCTTTTTCATTTCTGATCCAAACGTTTTTTCCAACTTAATATGCTTAAACCAGAAAGGCTCAAGCACCCGCAAAAATAATAACAAACTTTTATATTTCACTCACGATTAATTCCATTAAAATAAATAAAAATATAAATCTAATCATCTAATTATTTATTTATTTATTTGAACATTATTAAATAAAATATCATTAATAGATTTAAATTATTTGTTTCTATATTGTTTTTATATATTAACTTCAGAAAAAGACTAAAAATCCGCAATTTTAAAAATTGCGCTTGCAAAAGAAAAAAGTTACCGTTAGTATCCGCAACGTTTTCTATTCATCTACTAACTGCAAGGAGGTTTACCATGACAACAACTAATCAAACTCTTTGCGGGCACACTCAGAAATAGCCACTCTCGTTAGTTAATCTATTTTCTTAATTTTGCCTGCTAATTCACCTTATTTTTCAATTAAAAATGAGTTAATAGCTTATGGGCAATACCTTACATACTGTGGATCAGCAAGTTAGCTATATCGCCACAGGGTCTACATGGATTGAAAGTAAAGCAATCCAACAATTACAAACAACTGCAAGCTTACCTGATATGGTATCTGTTGTCGGCATGCCTGATCTTCATCCAGGTCGAGGATACCCGATTGGCGCGGCATTTTTCTCTACCAAGCGCTTTTATCCCGCGTTAGTTGGCAATGACATCGGCTGCGGAATGGCGCTGTTCCAAACTGATCTTAAAAAATCGAAAGTTAACCTCGATAAGCTCGAAAAACAACTTTCTGAGATGCCAGATCATGCGCCTTTATCATGGCTTGAAGAGCATGTTCCAAATAACATGCAATCACATGATTTTATGTCATCATTAAGTTCTATTGGCGGTGGAAATCATTTTGCTGAATTTCAAGCTGTTGACGAAATATTAAATACAGAATTATTCAGTATGAGCGGTTTGGATAAACAACAATTACTGTTATTAGTTCACAGTGGCTCTCGTGGTTTGGGCCAATCAATCCTTCGCCAGCATGTAGAAAAGCATAGTCATAATGGGCTTATAGACAATACTCAAGATGCAAAAGATTATCTGGAAGCACATCAGAATGCCTTGAATTTTGCCCAGCTAAATCGTCAGATGATCGGTTTACGTATGCTGCAACAAGTTAAATCAAAGGGTAAACGCATGCTCGACCTCAGTCATAACCTAGTTGAAGCCTGCAAAGTTAATGGTATTGATGGATGGATACACCGAAAAGGCGCCACACCATCAGATCGCGGGCTAGTCGTTATCCCTGGTTCTCGAGGTGATTACAGTTATCTGGTTTCCCCACAACCGAATGAAGTTTGTCTGAATTCTCTTGCTCACGGCGCTGGGCGTAAATGGATGAGAACTGAGTGTAAAGGGCGTTTATCGCATAAATATACACCAATTCAATTATCAAGAACGGCTCTAGGTAGCCGTGTTATCTGTGCAAACAAACAATTGATTTATGAAGAAGCTCCACAATCTTATAAATCTATTGATACTGTAATTGAAAGTATGGTGAATATTGGTGTCATTCAAGTGGTTGCACGCCTTAGACCCATCATCACATACAAAACCAGTGGAGACTGTTAATGATCTTATTACAATTCTCCTCAGCTCAAGGGCCGGAAGAGTGCTGTATTGCTGTCGAAAAGGCTCTTGCCTGCTTTTTGCAAGAGGCTAAAAAATATCATGTCACTTATGATGTCTTAGAGTCTTTTCCATCTAAAAAAGGGCTGAAGTCGGCCCTAGTTTGCTTAGAGGGTGCGGGTGCTGAACCTTTAGCAAGCAATTGGTGTGGTACGATCCAGTGGCAATGCCAAAGCCCTATTCGGCCACGGCATAAACGAAAAAACTGGTTCTTAAGTGTAACTCAATTTTCCCCAGTTCAACCTATCGAAGAAAGTGAAATTGAATTTGAGTTTACCAAAGCGCAAGGGGCGGGGGGGCAGCATGTTAATAAAACGTCCTCTGCGGTTAGAGCGAAGCATGTAGCCACGGGGATCACTGTCAAAGTGCAATCTGAGCGTAGCCAACACGCTAACAAGAAGCTTGCGAAACAGTTAATTCAATGGAAACTGAATGAACACCAGTCACAACAACTTAATGATCTGGATAAACAACGCCATCATTCCCATTATCAAATTGAGCGAGGAAATGCGGCAATCATTTTTTCAGGACATGAGTTTAAACGTTAAAATAGCTCATAAAGCTTGAAACGCTTAGCTTTGGGGGAATACTGACTAACATATGAACATATTCAGGCACGAGATAACCTTCGATTATTCAACACCTTTATACTGACAAAGGTCTCGTAAAATCACATCCACACTTGAACGGATATTATTAAAAATCACTTTCCGTCTGAATTTCGGCGAAAAGACGATATGATATTTACACAGCCACGTTGTATGTGCTGAACTTTGTACTTTAATGCCCATAAACACCTTTCCTCATTTAGGTTACGAATATTAGCTTGAACATCTATATCGTAACGAAAAGGTGTTTTTCTTGGTATAACCCTTTGACTTCCCCCGCAAAGCAGGTAGTTTTATGTTTAAGACGCTAACGCGGCTGAAACATAGAATCAATCACTAATAATCTGATGACATAGGACTTTATCATTATATTCAGAATTTTTATCTATTAAAAAACCAAACTCTTGAGATGAAAAATAATTTATATTCTGCGTTAGTAAATCTTCATTAGAAAAATTATTCTTTGTTTCTTTCGCCCAAAGTTTTTCTAGTTTCGTAGTTGTTTCTTTCATATACTCTTGTAAACTAATTCCTTTATTTGGTTTAAAACCAAACTTATCAGAATAGCTCGTTTCATTCATGATATTAGTTTTGTTAGTCATGTTTTCCCTTATTATTTACTCGTCATAAGTAATATTAGTAGAAATGATTTAATATAGTTGATTTATATAGCCATTAGATTATATGAAAATTAAATTAATGCTGGTCCTTTTTGCCTCCAATTCATATTAGGTACTAAATTGCGTGGCCCTAGTTCAAATACAGTACCCCCTTGAGATACACCCAAACTATCACTATGCGCGAAAGCTGAAGTCTGCTCTCCTAAAATACTCTCAGTATCACTTTGAGCACTACTGACATTGATATTATCGTCAATACTATCTATAGTCTCTGTATTTTTTATATATTCTAATCTTTCATTTACTAACCCTATATAGACTTCAGCCGAATAGGAATCAAAGTCTCTAATAGCCTCATCAAGCTTTTTTAGATTAGCGTGCACTATATAGCTATATTTATTGATATATTCATTATTTCCCCCTAGGAAATGAATTGCTTTTGTACCTAATCTAATTTTAGTTTCCATTGCTGGCCTATTATAACTTGGTTTTGGACTATCCTTTATGGATTTATAGTCTTTTAAGGACTCCTCTAATTCCTTTTTATTATTTCCTTCTAACATTCTCATGTGTATTGAATTGTTTTTAAGATTAGTTAACAAAACATTGTAATTATTTTCAAATGATTCAAATAACCTATTTTTATCCAATTTATAAACACTCAACATTTTTTTACTTTTTGCATATACATGAGATATATTATCCAACAGATTTCCTTTTAGGCTCTGTTCATTTGTTTTTATTATTTTATTTACGCTATTGCTGACTTTTTCTAGCTCACCAATATTTGACTCCACTCTAGAAACCATTAACTCTATATTGTTTAACCTTATTCCCAATTGTTTTTTAATATTTTCTATTTTACTTTTCATATATCTCCGTTACATTCACATTTAAAATGACAAATAAATAATAATTAATCTTAACGATAAATTCCAAATAATACTAACAACTTTAATTTAATAATAAAAGTATTTTTATTAAATTTAAAAACATGCCATTTCATTAATTTCCCACCTATTCTCGGAGGTGAGAAATTAATATTTATAACTGGAATTTTTTTCTATTAAAAACCAACCAGCAATGCTTTCTCGTTTTTGTTGAGTCGGTAACACTTCATGTGGAAATTCTTCAGACATGAAAAAAATCATTCGGCCAGCCCGTGGTTCTAATTCAAACAGTTGATTGTTTTCTTTATCGTAGACAACAAGTTCACCGCCATCTCCTATTTGCCATGTTTCATTCATATATAAAACAGTAGTCACCTTACGACGCCCTTGTCCTCTTGGGTTATCAAGATGCTTTTTATAAAATCCACCATTAGGATAACGGCAGAAATGTGTTTCAAAATCACGTAGTCCTAGATAAAGCTGGCAGTTTAACTCTTGCCTTATCTGCTCCATTTTATCGAGATAATGGGTGATAGGCGCCCCCATTTCAGGCTCTAACCAGATAGTTTGATCAGCGCGAATAGCTTTATTACCTTGTAATGAATCTCTATGCCCAATACGTGCATCTTGCAATGTGTTTGGTATGCATTGTTTTATCGTTTTAATATCTGACAAGGTCAGAAAATCGTTCCACACATACCAACCTTGTGAGGAAAGTGAATCAATGAGTTTATTGATAGACATGATGAATATAAGAATGGTTATTAGGTAAGATTTTATACTTTATTATCGGAAAAAATTAAAATAAAAAACGTGAATCTTGATGATTAAATGATTGAATCAATGTTTTTAACTGAAAAAGTCTTTGTTTTCATGTAGGAAATATATCAATTATAGCAACTACGGCCAAAATATTAGCAAGGTACCCATAAAGATAAGTACCTTATACCAGTATATTTCTTGAACAAAATTATAACATTAACTCTGTCATACTCACCCTCTAAGTACATAATCAAAAGAAAATGTTAGATTAGGTGCATTACGCTCAATATCCATGAACATATCTATACCACAGTTAGTTTCTTCAGGTTGTTTGAAAGCGGCAATGTGGTCACTTATTACCTGAAGTATTTTGCTAGTTTCTATTACCGGTAATTCTTTAT
>NZ_JAMPRR010000022.1:0-1243 GCF_028483405.1 Providencia sp. PROV076
CCCATCGGCGTAGTAGTGGATGTGGTCGATGACAAAGCCGGTGCGGGTCAGCGTGCGCCGGAGGATCGGCAGAAAATCGACCAGGAACGAAGTAGCGCGTGTGACGACGGCCGGTACGCCGACACGCGCCACGGCCTCGGCCCAGCGCGCGGCCGGCGGTTGGAGCAGGCCGTTGTGCACCGAACCGTGGTAGGTGCCGACCGCCAATGTGAGCCAGCGCTCTAGCTCGCGCAGCGTCAGGGCGGCCTTGTTTTCGGAATCGTAGTCGCCGCGCTGGTCAGGGTTGGAGAAGGTCGTTCCCGGCAGTTCGTCGTGAATCATCTGCATCGCCGTGCCGATGATCCGTTCCACGATGCCGCCATAGTGCGGCTGTCCCAGCGGGCGATAGTCCAGCCGGATGCCATGCTGCTCGCAACCCCGGCGCAGGGCCTCGCTCTTGAACTCGGCCGCGTTGTCTAGGTAGAGCAGCAAGGGCTTGCCGCTCATCTGCCAATCCATTTCCACGTTCAGTCCTTCCAGCCAAGGGCGCTTGTCGCAGGCGACATGCACGAGGCACAGGCCAACCGAAACGGCAGACGGCGCTTCCAGCGTGACGACCATGCCGAGCACGCAGCGGGTGAACACGTCGATGGCGAGGGTCAGGTACGGGCGGCCAATAGGTTGCCGGTCGCGGTCATCGACCACGATCAGGTCGATGACCGTATGGTCTATCTGCACCTGCTCCAGCGGCGCGGTCACGGCAGGAGGCTCGCCGCCCACACCTTGTAGGTCACGAGCGGCATCCTGGCCTTCCCGCCGGCGGATGACCTTGCGCGGGTCAAGGCTAGCGATCCGTAAGGCCACGGTATTGCGCGCCGGCACTCGCAGTTTTTGAGCCTTGCACACCTGAGTGACTTCGCGGTGAAAGGCCGCTAGGCTGCGCTTCTGCTTGGTCAGGAACCGCTTTTGCAGTAGCTCGTGGATGACGCGCTCGACCGGTTCCGGCAAGCGCCCCTTACCTTTACCTCCACCGGACTGGCCGGGCACCAGATCCGTCACGAGGCCGCTGCCTTGCCGGGCACGCCGGATCAGAACGTATACCTGGCGCCGAGACAAGCCCAGCGCCTGAGCCGCCATATCGGCCGCTTCGTGCCCGACCGTCTCCGACTGCGCCAACGGACTGATGATCTCCGCACGACGGCGCGCACGCTCCCAAGCCTCATCAGGCAGAGTGGCCACGCCTTGTTCTGGAATCCGTGGGGTG
>NZ_JAMPRR010000023.1:0-9981 GCF_028483405.1 Providencia sp. PROV076
TCCATGCCCAGCCCGTGCGCGAGCTGGATCACCGCCCGCACGATAGTTTGGTCACGGGCATCATCCGGGAGCCTGGCGACAAAGGATTGGTCGATTTTCAATGTGGTGATGGGGCAGCATTTCAGATGTTGCAGGCAGGAATAGCCGGTGCCGAAGTCGTCGGCGGCGAAGCGCACGCCGATGGCGCGCAAGGCGTCGAAACTGGCGAACAGGGCTGGATTGCCGAATGCGACCGATTCGGTCAGTTCGATCTCCAGAAGCTCGGCGGGCAGGGCCATATCGGCCAGCACCCGCTTTACCTCGTCGTCGAACGTTGGCCCAACCTGGCTGGCGGACACATTGATGGCAAGACGGAACGGTTGCCATGCCGGTCCTTGCCACTTGTGCATCTGGCGACAGGCCTCGCCCAGCACCCACGCGCCTATTTCCGGCATCAGGCCGAACGACTCGGCCAGCGGCAGGAACTGGCCGGGCGGCAACAGGCCAAGCCTCGGATGCCGCCAGCGCATCAACGCTTCCGCGCCAGCGATCCGGTGATCGCGCAGATCGACCAGCGGCTGGTAATGCAGGTCAAGCTGTCCGCGCGCCGCCGCCTGCGCCAACTCGGCCGCCGTCCATCCGGCGGGCTGCGAACTCGTCATGATCCGCCCCGGAAGGCGCGCAGCAGCCGCGTTACGGCCAGAACGAACAAGCCGGTCAGCGCGAGCGCGGCAACACCCCAATGCTCGCCAAGGAAGGCACCGGCGGTCGTCCCGGCCAGCACGGCGGCGAGAATCGGCAGATGGCAGGGGCAGGTCAACACGGCCAGCGCACCCCACAGGTAGCCGGAAACGGGTTGGCGCGTCTCGGGCGGCAGTTTGTCAGGGGCGTTCACGGCAATGCCTCCTCGTGCGCCCGCTCGGCTGGCATGGAGGCCAGTTGCGCGTCCAGATGGGCCAACGCCGCGCGCCGCCGCTCGACCAACTGGCGCAGCACGGCAAGCTGCGCTGCGGCTTGTGCGCCGTCCGCTGCGTCGAGCGCACGGCACAGCCGCGCCAGGGCATCCAGGCCGATACCCGCCTCGAAGGCCGCGCGCACGAAGCACAGCCGTTGCAAGGCCGCATCGTCGAACACGCCGTAGCCGCCCGTGGTGCAGGCCACCGGCCGTAACAAGCCGCGCACCAGGTAGTCGCGCACGATATGTACGCTCACCCCAGCGTTATGGGCCAGTTGCGATACCGTGTAGGCGCTCATCGCACACCTCCTTGTCCTCACCCGGCGCAGCAGGAAAGCTGCTTCACATCCTTGTTGAAGGTCTGCGCCGCGAGCTTCAACCCTTCGACCATCGTCAGGTAGGGGAACAACTGGTCGGCCAGTTCCTGCACCGTCATCCGGTTGCGAATCGCCAGTGCGGCCGTCTGGATCAGTTCGCCCGCTTCCGGGGCCACTGCCTGCACGCCGATCAGTCGTCCGCTGCCTTCTTCAACCACCAGTTTGATGAAGCCGCGCGTGTCGAAGTTGGCGAGCGCGCGCGGCACGTTGTCCAGCGTTAGCGTGCGACTATCAGTTTTGATGCCGTCATGGTGCGCTTCCGCCTCGCTGTAGCCTACGGTCGCCACTTGCGGGTCGGTGAACACCACGGCCGGCATCGCGGTCAGGTTCAGGGCCGCGTCACCGCCGGTCATGTTGATCGCGGCGCGAGTGCCGGCCGCTGCCGCCACATAGACGAACTGCGGCTGGTCGGTGCAGTCGCCTGCGGCGTAGATGTGTTCCACGCTTGTACGCATGCCGGGGTCGATGACGATAGCGCCTTGCGGGGTGAGCGTGACGCCCGTCGCATCCAGTGCCAGCTTGCGTGTGTTGGGCGCGCGGCCGGTGGCGACCAGCAGCTTGTCGGCGCGCAGTTCGCCGTGCGCCGTGGTGAGCACGAATTCGCCGTCCCCTTCACCATTGATATACGCGACCTGGCTGGCCTGGGTGTGTTCCCTCACCTCGATGCCCTCCATGCGGAATGCGGCCGTGACGGCTTCGCCTATAGCTGGGTCTTCGCGGAAGAACAGCGTGCTGCGAGCCAGGATCGTCACCTTCGCTCCGAGTCGGGCGAACGCCTGCGCCAGCTCCAGCGCCACCACTGATGAGCCAATCACGGCCAGGCGCTTAGGAATCGTCTCGCTGACCAGCGCTTCAGTGGAAGTCCAGTACGGAGTGTCTTTCAGGCCGGGAATCGGCGGCACGGCCGGGCTCGCGCCGGTGGCGATCAGGCAGCGGTCGAATGCCACCACGCGCTCGCCGCCGTCGTTGAGTTGCACGATCAGGTTGCGATTGTCCTTAAAGCGGGCGGAGCCGTGCAGCACAGTGATCGCCGGATTGCCCTCCAAGATGCCTTCGTACTTGGCGTGGCGCAGTTCATCGACGCGGGCCTGCTGCTGGGCCAGCAGCGCCGTGCGCTGGATGGTCGGCGTGGTAGCGGCGATGCCGCCATCGAACGGGCTTTCCCGGCGCAGATGGGCGATATGGGCGGCGCGGATCATGATCTTGGACGGCACACAACCGACATTGACGCAGGTGCCGCCGATGGTGCCGCGCTCGATCAGCGTGACACGTGCGCCTTGCTCGACGGCCTTCAGCGCCGCTGCCATCGCGGCCCCGCCGCTGCCGATGACGGCGATATGCAATGCGCCGCTGCTACCCGTCTTGTCGTTTCTGCCCAGCAGATCGCGCATCTTGTCGAGCAATCCGCCCGGCGTCGAAACTGAGGGGGCATCGGCCAGCGTGGCCCGATAACCGAGTCCAGCTACAGCGGCCGTCAGCGCGTCGGGTGACGTGCCGACCTCAATGGCGAGCTTGGCGCTGCCCTTGGCGTAGGAGACATCCGCTGATTGCACGCCGGGCACTTTCTCCAGGGCGTCCTTGACATGCACTGCGCACGAGTCGCAAGTCATGCCGGTGATTTTGAGAGTGCTCATACCATCGTTCCTTATTCGTGTGGGCCGCCGTGTCGCACGGTCAGCCGTCTTTCACAAGCGCTTGGCGGGGAGTTCGCAGCCGTCCGGTCCGCAACGGCGATGCGCCGGCGACACGAAGTCCCAGATCGACACCCCAATCATCAAGGCCAGGCCGACGTACATCAGGTTCGCCGTCCACCAGTTGCCGAGCAGCCAGACCGTGGCCGCAAACACGATGGCCGGGCCGATCATGCCGAGCAGACTGCGCAGCCATTGCCGATGACTGAACCAACCCAGCGCGTTCGCCAGGAAGGCCAGCGCGGCAAACAGCGGCAGCAGGCGGCTGATGAACAGTCCCTCGTACTGGCTCAAGAAGCCCAGCCCGATGGCCGCGCCGAAGCTGGCGAGGGCTGGAAAGCAGGCGGCGCAGCCCATCGCGGAAACGACGCTGCCGAGCGCGCCGGTTTTATCGGCAATGCGTGTCATCAGTCCCATGAAGCGGCTCTCGCTGTTGTCGTTGGCTTGCTGGCTCACTGCTTGACGCTGGACGGATAGCCGGCGTCTGCGGTGGCCTTGGTCAGCTTCTGTACGCTGGCCTTGGTGTCGTCAAAAGTGACGACGGCCTCGCGCTTCTCGAAGCCCACATCGACCTTGCTCACGCCTTCGACCTTGGAGAGCGCTTTCTTGACTGTGATCGGGCAGGCGGCGCAAGTCATGCCGGGAACCGCTAGCGTGACGGTCTGGGTAGCGGCCCACACCGGGGCAACAGCGGCGGCGAGGGCAAGGGAGGCAAACAGTTTCTTCATGATGAACTCCTGGTTAATAGAAAAATGGAACGACATAGGGAAATCCAAGCGCGACCAGGACCAGCACGGCCACGATCCAGAAAATCAGCTTGTAGGTGGCGCGCACCTGCGGAATCGCGCAGACCTCACCTGGCTTGCATGCCTGCACGGGCCGGTAAATCCGCTTCCAGGCGAAGAACAGCGCCACTAGCGCCGCGCCGATGAACAACGGTCGATAGGGTTCCAGCACCGTCAGGTTGCCGATCCAAGCACCGGAGAAGCCCAGGGCGACCAGTACTAGCGGCCCCAGGCAGCAGGTCGATGCAAGAATGGCGGCCAGCCCGCCGGCGAAGAGCGCACCGCGCCCGTTTTGTGGTTCAGACATACGTTGGCCCTTTTGAATTTGGATTGGATAGCGTAACCTTACTTCCGTACTCATGTACGGAGTCAAGCGATATGGAAAATAATTTGGAAAACCTGACCATTGGCGTTTTTGCCAAGGCGGCCGGGGTCAACGTGGAGACAATCCGCTTCTATCAGCGCAAGGGCCTGTTGCGGGAACCGGACAAGCCTTACGGCAGCATCCGCCGCTATGGGGAGGCGGACGTGGTTCGGGTGAAATTCGTGAAATCGGCACAGCGGCTGGGGTTCAGTCTGGACGAGATTGCCGAGCTGTTGCGGCTCGACGATGGCACCCACTGCGAGGAGGCCAGCAGCCTGGCCGAACACAAGCTCAAGGACGTGCGCGAGAAGATGGCCGACTTGGCGCGCATGGAAACCGTGCTGTCTGAACTCGTGTGCGCCTGCCATGCACGAAAGGGGAATGTTTCCTGCCCGTTGATCGCGTCACTACAGGGCGAAGCAGGCCTGGCAAGGTCAGCTATGCCTTAGCGTGCTTTATTTTCCGTTTTCTGAGGTGCCCCCTAATAGTGTTCTTCCATTTCGGTAAAAATCCCTACCATGGATTCCCACTCGTCCGGGGGGTAATGACTCCAACTTATTGATAGTGTTTTATGTTCAGATAATGCCCGATGACTTTGTCATGCAGCTCCACCGATTTTGAGAACGACAGCGACTTCCGTCCCAGCCGTGCCAGGTGCTGCCTCAGATTCAGGTTATGCCGCTCAATTCGCTGCGTATATCGCTTGCTGATTACGTGCAGCTTTCCCTTCAGGCGGGATTCATACAGCGGCCAGCCATCCGTCATCCATATCACCACGTCAAAGGGTGACAGCAGGCTCATAAGACGCCCCAGCGTCGCCATAGTGCGTTCACCGAATACGTGCGCAACAACCGTCTTCCGGAGCCTGTCATACGCGTAAAACAGCCAGCGCTGGCGCGATTTAGCCCCGACGTATCCCCACTGTTCGTCCATTTCCGCGCAGACGATGACGTCACTGCCCGGCTGTATGCGCGAGGTTACCGACTGCGGCCTGAGTTTTTTAAATGGCGGAAAATCGTGTTGAGGCCAACGCCCATAATGCGGGCGGTTGCCCGGCATCCAACGCCATTCATGGCCATATCAATGATTTTCTGGTGCGTACCGGGTTGAGAAGCGGTGTAAGTGAACTGCAGTTGCCATGTTTTACGGCAGTGAGAGCAGAGATAGCGCTGATGTCCGGCGGTGCTTTTGCCGTTACGCACCACCCCGTCAGTAGCTGAACAGGAGGGACAGCTGATAGAAACAGAAGCCACTGGAGCACCTCAAAAACACCATCATACACTAAATCAGTAAGTTGGCAGCATCACCTTGATTATATTATTGATAATAATAAAAACCTTATCCCTATCCAAGAAGTGATGCCTATCATTGGTTGGAATGAACTTGAAAAAATTAGCCTTGAATACATTACTGGTAAGGTAAACGCCATTGTCAGCAAATTGATCCAAGAGAAACAACTTAAAGCTTATGATGATGATGTGCTTAAAAACTTACTCAATGGCTGGTTTATGCATATCGCAATACATGCGAAAAACCTAAAAGAGCTTGCCGATAAAAAAGGCCAATTTATTGCTATTTACCGCGGCTTTTTATTGAGCTTGAAAGATAAATAAAATAGATAGGTTTTATTTGAAGCTAAATCTTCTTTATCGTAAAAAATGCCCTCTTGGGTTATCAAGAGGGTCATTATATTTCGCGGAATAACATCATTTGGTGACGAAATAACTAAGCACTTGTCTCCTGTTTACTCCCCTGAGCTTGAGGGGTTAACATGAAGGTCATCGATAGCAGGATAATAATACAGTAAAACGCTAAACCAATAATCCAAATCCAGCCATCCCAAATTGGTAGTGAATGATTATAAATAACAGCAAACAGTAATGGGCCAATAACACCGGTTGCATTGGTAAGGCTCACCAATAATCCCTGTAAAGCACCTTGCTGATGACTCTTTGTTTGGATAGACATCACTCCCTGTAATGCAGGTAAAGCGATCCCACCACCAGCCAATAAAATTAAAACAGGGAAAACTAACCAACCTTCAGATATAAACGCTAAAAAGGCAAATGCACTACTATCTGCAATAAATCCGAGCAGTACTGCCGTTTTTTCGCCCCATTTAGTGGCTATTCTTCCTGCCACAAAGGCTTGGAATACTGAGTGTAAAAGACCAAGACCCGCTAATGAAAAGCCAACCATCATGCTATTCCATCCAAAACGATTTTCGGTAAATAGCACCCACACCGTTGCGGGAATTTGGCCTATCAATTGCGCTGAAAAATAAATAATCAACAAAATGGGCATCGTTTTAAATAAAGTGATGTATACCGAATTCGATTGCGTCTCAACCCCTACTTCGGTATCTGTATTATCACGTGTATTTTTGGTTTCACGGAACCAAAACATAACCACAAGGAAAGTGACAATATTTAGCAACGCAGCGATAAAAAAGGGACTATGCGGTGAAATCTCTCCTGCAAAACCACCAATAATAGGCCCCGCTATTAAACCAAGCCCAAAACTTGCCCCTAACCAACCGAACCACTTCACGCGTTGAGAAGCTGAGGTGGTATCGGCAATGACCGATGCCGCGACAGCCCCAGTAGCTCCTGTGATCCCTGAAAGCAAACGGCCTAAATACAGCATCCAAAGCGCACTTGAAAAAGCCAGCAATAAGTAATCCAGCGATGCGCCTATTAATGACAACAACAGCACTGGGCGCCGACCAAATCGGTCAGACATTTTTCCAAGCCAAGGAGCAAAGATAACCTGCATTAACGCATAAAGTGCAAGCAATACGCCAAAGTGGTTAGCGATATCTTCCGAAGCAATAAATTCACGTAATAACGTTGGCAAGACTGGCATGATAAGGCCAATCCCCATGGCATCGAGTAACGTAATTACCAATGCGATCTTTGTCGAACTATTCATTTCACTTTTCTCTATCACTGATAGGGAGTGGTAAAATAACTCTATCAATGATAGAGTGTCAACAAAAATTAGGAATTAATGATGTCTAGATTAGATAAAAGATTAGTGTTGGGTGGTTTAGTTGGCGGCCCTGTTGCCCGTCATCTTTTGAAAAAGGTCTCTATTCCTAAAACAACCGAGCAAGAGCGCGACACTATCGTTGAAGCTTTTGAGCAACCAAGCGTCAAAAGAAAAATCAATGCAAATAACGTTATTGAAACCATTTCAATGCTGATTATCTGTATTGTTGTTGGTGGCTATATCAGTGCATTGTTTAAAGATACTTTTCTGCAACTGCCTACTTTTGTCTGGTGTTTATTTGTCGGTATTATTATCCGTAATACACTGACTCATGTATTTAAACACGAAGTGTTTGAGCCGACCGTCGATGTATTAGGTAGCGTTGCTTTATCGCTTTTCTTGGCAATGGCGTTAATGTCATTAAAATTTGGTCAATTGGCAAGCATGGCAGGGCCAGTATTAATTATCATTGCTGTACAAACTGTTGTCATGGTGCTATTTGCCTGCTTTGTCACCTTCAAAATGATGGGCAAAGATTATGATGCTGTCGTGATCAGCGCGGGTCACTGTGGCTTTGGTATGGGAGCAACACCAACAGCAATTGCGAATATGCAAACAGTCACAAAAGCATTTGGACCATCACATAAAGCTTTCCTTGTCGTTCCTATGGTCGGTGCCTTTATTGTTGATATTTCAAACAGTATCTTAATTAAAATATTTATTGAAATTGGTACATACTTTACCTAATAGCTACACACTACTCGGCGTACTTCTCCTAACAATTTATTATAGGGCAGTATGCCGAGCCGCTTTCTTACCCCGTATATTCCCCTAGTCAATCTATTTAGCTTGCACGTTTACGAATTAATTCTCGTGACAACTAAACCAAAATTTGAATTATGACGAGTATATCTGATTATTTATACTTTATTCGTTAGAATAGTCCGTAGAAATAAATAATCAGTAGGCTACATGGAATGAAATTAAGACATCTCGATATCTTTTATGCTGTAATGACTTGTGGTTCCTTAACGCGTGCGGCTGAAGTTTTACATATTTCTCAACCCGCGGCGAGTAAAGCACTCAAACATGCTGAGCACTGAGAGATCCCCTCATAATTTCCCCAAAACGTAACCATGTGTGAATAGATTTTGAGTAAGCAGGGTTGCAGCCACGAGTGAGTCTTCCCTTGTTATTGTGTAGCCAGAATGCCGCAAAACTTCCATGCCTAAGCGAACTGTTGAGAGTACGTTTCGATTTCTGACTGTGTTAGCCTGGAAGTGCTTGTCCCAACCTTGTTTCTGAGCATGAACGCCCGCAAGCCAACATGTTAGTTGAAGCATCAGGGCGATTAGCAGCATGATATCAAAACGCTCTGAGCTGCTCGTTCGGCTATGGCGTAGGCCTAGTCCGTAGGCAGGACTTTTCAAGTCTCGGAAGGTTTCTTCAATCTGCATTCGCTTCGAATAGATATTAACAAGTTGTTTGGGTGTTCGAATTTCAACAGGTAAGTTAGTTGCTAGAATCCATGGCTCCTTTGCCGACGCTGAGTAGATTTTAGGTGACGGGTGGTGACAATGAGTCCGTGTCGAGCGCTGATTTTTTCGGCCTTTAGAGCGAGATTTATACAATAGAATTTGGCATGAGATTGGATTGCTTTTAGTCAGCCTCTTATAGCCTAAAGTCTTTGAGTGACTAGATGACATATCATGTAAGTTGCTGATAGGTTTCCAGTTTTCCGCTCCTAGGTCTGCATATTGTACTTTTCCTCTTACTCGACTTAACCAGTACCAACCCAGCTTCTCAACGGATTTATACCATGGCACTTTAAAGCCAGCATCACTGACAATGAGCGGTGTGGTGTTACTCGGTAGAATGCTCGCAAGGTCGGCTAGAAATTGGTCATGAGCTTTCTTTGAACATTGCTCTGAAAGCGGGAACGCTTTCTCATAAAGAGTAACAGAACGACCGTGTAGTGCGACTGAAGCTCGCAATACCATAAGCCGTTTTTGCTCACGGATATCAGACCAGTCAACAAGTACAATGGGCATCGTATTGCCCGAACAGATAAAGCTAGCATGCCAACGGTATACAGCGAGTCGCTCTTTGTGGAGGTGACGATTACCTAACAATCGGTCGATTCGTTTGATGTTATGTTTTGTTCTCGCTTTGGTTGGCAGGTTACGGCCAAGTTCGGTAAGAGTGAGAGTTTTACAGTCAAGTAAGGCGTGGCAAGCCAACGTTAAGCTGTTGAGTCGTTTTAAGTGTAATTCGGGGCAGAATTGGTAAAGAGAGTCGTGTAAAATATCGAGTTCGCACATTTTGTTGTCTGATTATTGATTTTTGGCGAAACCATTTGATCATATGACAAGATGTGTATCTACCTTAACTTAATGATTTTGATAAAAATCATTAGGGGATTCATCAGGACAAAGCGCCGAGCTATGGTGCAGCGATCACCGAATTGAAGCGCGAAGGAAAGCTGGACCGGGAGACGGCCCACCGGCAGGTGAAGTATCTCAATAACGTGATCGAGGCCGATCACGGAAAGCTCAAGATACTGATCAAGCCGGTGCGCGGTTTCAAATCGATCCCCACGGCCTATGCCACGATCAAGGGATTCGAAGTCATGCGAGCCCTGCGCAAAGGACAGGCTCGCCCCTGGTGCCTGCAGCCCGGCATCAGGGGCGAGGTGCGCCTTGTGGAGAGAGCTTTTGGCATTGGGCCCTCGGCGCTGACGGAGGCCATGGGCATGCTCAACCACCATTTCGCAGCAGCCGCCTGATCGGCGCAGAGCGACAGCCTACCTCTGACTGCCGCCAATCTTTGCAACAGAGCC